>NZ_JBIQOE010000001.1:0-6279 GCF_047739415.1 Mesobacillus sp.
GGATCAAAGATACAAGGACCCCAATCCCAACAAGCAAAAATTCCAAACCCTGAGTCCCGATGAATCCCCTCCATCATTGAAAAAATTTATCGGGTTTGTCGTCAATACTTTGATTCTCTAACCTCAGGAAAAAAACTGGTCTATCGGATAATAAAATTCGTCCAGAGGGAAATGCAGACTAGGTTGACCTGTTGCAGATACCCCTGACGGAAAAAGTGCTTTAAACTCAATTAAATAAAAGCGAAGTATATGGTACAACGTCCCTGCGCTCAGTTTGTCAACAAAATGAACCCCACAGAACCCTAACGGTCGCGAGGTGGCTCAGCGCCAGCCACGCGGAAAGCGAAGCGCCTGGAACGGAAATCAACAGCCCCAATTTCACCACCAATCAAAAAAAGACTGTAAACAAACACGATTTTCATCGAGTCACAACTCCCTGATAGGATTAAATTCGATCAAAGGAGGAGATTTTTATGAAGAAATTATTTGCTATCATGGTCGCATTATTTTTAATGATAATCGTTTCTGCCTGCGGAGATGAAGCGGCTGAAAATGAACAAAAAGATGGTCAGGAAACTGCGGCAACTGAAGTGAAACCCGATGATGATGACCAGGCAGATGGGCCTCATGAACCAGGTGCTGACGATGTCTGTGCATTCTGCAACATGAAGGTATATCCTGAAGCTGATCCAATGGGAGTTTTCACCGCACAGGCCAAAACGAAAGACGGAGAGTATGTATTCTTTGATGACTCAGGTTGTCTATTGAATATCACTAGACGTGATGATGTTGAATTCGAGGAGAAATGGGTCCGTGATTATATCACATCAGAATGGGTCGAGGCTGATTCTGCGACTCCTGTAAAAGCAGACCTTAAAACACCTATGAAATACGGCTATGCATTCTTCAAAGACAACGAAAGCGCGGAAAAATTCATATCAGAAAACAGCGACAAGAATCCTGCCATGGCAACATGGGCGCAAATCGACCAAATCGCAAACGAACGCTATATGAAAAAAATGAAGATGAATAGCGACAGCATGGATAAGGATAGCGAAATGGATGGAGAAAGCGAAGAAAGCGGACATTAATGGTGAAGTTAACAAAATAATCATAAAATCCCGGTGTTGAATCAACACCGGGATTTTTCGTCTGGTATTTAACTAATACCTAATTGAAGAAGAGCTTTTCAAGTGGTGTGTAGACACCGTTTTTTTGCACTAGTGATTCTACTGTATCACAATACTGCAATTGCCCCACCTGCATGAACGCAGCTCTGTCAGCCAATTCCTCCACCAGGCTAAGGATATGGGTAGTAAAGAAAATCGTTCTGCCCTGCCGTTTCTCTTCCTGTATAATCTCCTTAAAGCGATACACCCAGAGTGGGTCTAGTCCATTGGTTGGTTCATCGAGAATTCGCAGCGGGACATCCGGCAACAGTGCCTGCGCAAGAGAAAGCCGCTGCTGCATTCCTTTAGAATATTGTTTAATCTGCATATTCCTTACATCAAATAAGCCAACCTGATGAAGGGCTTCAGTCACTTTTTTATCACTAATTCCTCTTAACCTCGCAAAAAAAGTCAAAACTTCCAATCCCGTCAGCTGGCGTGGAAAGAGCATTTCATCCGGCATATATGAAAATAGTTTTTTGAAACCTTTACTTTGCAGCTCAACTTCCTTACCGTCCATAAATACCATGCCCGCAGTCGGCTTCATAATCCCTGTAAGCATTTTGATCAATGTACTCTTGCCTGCACCGTTTCCACCGCAGAGTGCAAAGATTTCAGGCTTGTCGATTGAAAAGCTGATATCAGTAATCTTCTTTGTCGAGCTATAGTGTTTTGCCAATCCTTCTACCCTTATCCATTCCTTGCTATTCATCCTCAACCCCCCGTTTAGTCCTGTACACAGAGTATAGGACAGGCAGTATCGTCCAAAGCAAAACAGCAAGAATAAATAGCGTTTTGCCTATCAACCCATCTGCCCAGATGGTTAAATCATATAATCTCGGCCCAAATACCGAGGCTCCATCCAACGACAAAATAGACTGGACACGGATCAACTCTACTGGATTCAGAAAGATGGACACAGTCAGCATTGGCAGCAGCCATTGCTTCATCATGAACATGCTCAACCCCATAATGATAAATTCATAGAAAAGCACAAGGAAGGCCCAGACAATCAAGCTTATACCTAGCGCCTGGAACCGCGTTTTGGCCATTATGCCAATCATCATTGCCAGCGACAGGAAAATGGCAGCCAGCAGGATCGAATACACATAAAATAATACCAGCAAAGATACTGAGACTCCCCCGCCAACGAAAAAGATGACGAGCAATGCTGCACCATACCCAAAAGTCAATACAGACCAGACTGCAACAAACAAACCTGTATACTTCCCAAGAATAACTGCCCATGGTGAAATAGGGTATGTCAGCAGCAGCGTTAGCCCGCGATCTTCCTTTTCACCCGACAAAAACAAGCTGCCAATCAGCAAAGACAGCAAAGGAATCAACAGTAAATTGATATTCAGCAAGCTGGCCGTCATCCTGTTAAATCCGTCAAAACCTGTTCCTCCTGTGTTGCCCAAAAAAGCAACCATCACGGCAAGAGATGAGAACAATATGCCAAAGCCGGCAAGCCAATGGCTTCTCATCATCAATGTCAGCTGCTGCCTCGCGATGTGCCTCATTGCTCCCAGCTCCACTCATGTTTCTTTAATGATTCATAATCCAGCACTTCACCCATTCCCTGTTCCTTCACGTAATTTTCAGCGCTCTCCCTGTCCTTGAAACTGACCACACCATTTGCCATTGGTGTCCAGAAATCCGGATGGTACGCATGATAGGCTTTGTCCAGTTCAATCCATTCGCCTGTGTCCACGTCGCGTACATATTTTTTCGCACTTTCTTCCTTCAGATCTGTCTCCATTTCCAGGAATTCATCCATGCAGCCGATATCATCAAACTTATATACTTCGCCATCGGCTGTGACAACCTCTGTAGCATACTGCTCATGGGCAAGGCCCATATTGCAAACCTCGCACACATCAATTTCAGGGTTGATTTCCTCCGGCTCCATTGCACTGTTGCTGCAGCCCGATACTCCCCCAACGAACATCATTATTAGAATTCCAAGCTTTTTAATCATCGCAGTTTCCTTCCTTTCACAATGACGAATATCGAGAACAAAATAAACAGTACTCCTAATACTCCTGGCATCATTCGGTCCTTGCTCCGCTGTTCTTCTTCCTTAAGCATGGTTACCGGCTCTACCAGAGGGCGGGCATCATATACATCTGCTGCCCCAAAAGAAGGAAATAAAGCTTCCGCCTTAGTCCATAGCTTGATCGAAGGGCTTTCAAAAAAGAATTGCCAGTACGGCTGTTTCCTCAATAGGCGATCATACAGAGAACCTGCCTTGTAAGCCTCTTCTCCCATTCCATCACCTGAAAGGTCAAAACTGCTGTAATCATCCCAGTAGTTTCCCTTCACACCATCATCCAGCCTCATATCTTCCCCGGAAATCTTCGACTGAACGACATTCCCGATGAAGTTGTTTTCGGAAAACGTGTTATTTTCATTCTTTCCCATGAATTCAAGCCCTACTTGATTAGCTGCAATCTGATTCCTGTTGACCAGGGTATCGACCCCATATTCCAGGGACAGTCCTGTGCTGTTCCGAAGTATTTCATTGCCCTCAATGAGGACATCTTTTGTTTCATAAATCAGGATTCCATAGCCGCGGAAGTGAAAGTGGTCGGTCACCTTGTTTTCAATAAAATCAATGCGTGCTGAGCCCATCACCATGAGGCCAGTCACATTTTTTTCTACAAGGTTTTTTTCCGCCAGTATGTCTTCACTGAACATCATATGCATACCATAGCGGGATTCACTGATGTGATTCCCTTGCAGCTTTATGCCTTTCGTAAAATCAAAATAAATCCCATCCTGAACATTGGCAATCTCATTCTCTTTCAGCAAATGGCCGCCTCCCTTGAACATGTGAATACCGTTCCCTCGCTTGGAGAAATGAGATTCATTGCTCGCAATACGATTGCCAAGCAGCTTGTTTTCATTGCTGTTCGCTAAAAAAATTCCGTTTTGTACATTTTTTAATAGATTGTTTTGAATAACATTTCGGTCTGCCTTGTTGATGTAAATTCCGCTGTCCTCCTGTCCAGACCCGCTGTTCTGGATTATGAGTCCATCAAGAACCACATTTGAAGCTGTGACCGTGATGACATTCCCTTTTCCACCGCCATCAATAATCGCTCCCTCTTCTCCTTTTATAGAGACTTCCTTATTGATCACGACACTTTCTTTGTAGACTCCTGGAGAGATAAGGATGGTATCCCCAATGCTGGCACTGTCAACAGCTCTCTGGACCGATTGGCCGACTTCCACTTTGAACTCATCAGCGTAGGTACTGACGGGAACGAGCAAAAGAAGCAAAAGAAGCAAAAAGAAATGAAATGCAAACGGCCTTGTCAGCCTCCACATAAGCTGCCTCCTCCCTGTACTGTATTCTCTTTTTAAAACTAGCAAAAAAATGTGATGAAACCTTGAAATAATTGTTGGGAATCGTTGAAGTTAATGAAGAGCTTTATAGTGAAAACAGGGGTAAACTATATAAATCAGTAAAGTTTTCAGAATAACCAAAGGTAAATGTGTCTATTTTGTGACAAATCCAATATAATATTAATAATATGTAAACCTTACTAAGGATTAAGGGAGGACTTTGACATGACTTTTGTTCATATTTTAAACTTCTCCATTCCGATTGCGATGATGCTTGTGATCGGTGTCGGTATTGATAAGATGTGTAAGCCAGATACACCAGAACAGGAAGCCGAGTAATGATTGCGGTTTCTTTTTTTACCAGATAAACGGTAATTAATACATGTAATTACCATTTCGCTATAAAAAGAATTTCTCGCTATATAAATGAAAAAGTCGCTATATAAATAGAAATGTCGCTATAATATTGAAAAAGTCGCTATATAAAAGTTTTTTCCGCTATAAAAATTTGGTCTTGGGCTATAAAAAAATTCTCCCGCATTAAAAACTACCCTTTCAACTTAATTTTCGAGGCAATAAGGCCTGATATTCAGGCTAGCCTGCAGAACAAAAAGCGCAAGCGCCTCGTTCAGCCCCGACAAGCGCTGGAGGGCCGACCGGTGAAGTCGTTCTTTGACTTCATTGTGCGGACCGAAGCGTCTCGAGGGGCTAGGCGCTGGAGCTGGATTAAGAAAACTTCATGAAGTTATCCACAACTCAAAAATTTTATAGTTTCCTTAACTATAAAAAAGAGGCATCCCTGTCCAAAGGAATGCCTCTTGCCCTCCAGCTTAGGAAGTCACATACATATCAGTGTTTAATGAATTTGAGTCTCTAAAAGTGGTATGGATTTCCTCTCTTCTTTCCTCATCCACTTCGACTAATACCAGGATATTGCCTTCCTTCAAGTATCTCTCATATTCCTTGGCGTCATCGTCCGTTACTCCGGCGCCTGTCAATGCACCAACAATTCCGCCACCTG
Organism: Mesobacillus sp.; assembly: GCF_047739415.1. Taxonomy (GTDB): domain Bacteria; phylum Bacillota; class Bacilli; order Bacillales; family Cytobacillaceae; genus Mesobacillus. The sequence continues at coordinate 5,542 of NZ_JBIQOE010000001.1, forward strand.
TAGCTCCAATCGCTGCACCACTCAATGTAGTTGCTAGGGGACCCGCGGCAGCAAGGACACCAATCCCAGGAATTGAAAGCAGACCGATTTCAGCAATCAGGCCAGCGATTCCTCCAAGAACACCACCAGTTCCTGCACCAATACCGGCACCCTTGCCAGCATTTTTACCACGATCAGAATCATTTTCAATTACATCTACATCAGTTTTGTCTTCGATGTTCTCCAGTTTATCATCGTCCTTTGCAAAGATCGATAAATCGTTCGTGTCAAATCCCATTTCCTTTAGCCTTCTAATCGCACCAATGGCTTCGTCTGAATCCCTAAATACTCCTCCAACGATTGTCTTTTCCATAGACTATTACCTCCATTCTAGTTTTTACGCTCTTTCGCATTTGAATTTATCACTAATTGAGCTTAATGGTATCTGTTGCAGCATTTCATAGTCTCGAAGCTGAGATTCTCAAAACTAAGAAATATGCCAATACAACTATTTACCATTTAACAAATTGTGTGATTTTGCCTACATAGAACCATTACCCGTCACATTTTTGTCTAAACATAGAGTCAAGGAAATAGAAAAGATGGCTAAGAAGCCATCTCAGACTGTAGACAAACTCGATGAAAATCGTGTTTGTTTACAGTCTTTTTTTGGATGGCGCTGGAATGGGGCTGTTGATTTCCGTTCCAGGAGCTTCGCTTTCCGCGGGGCCGGCGGTGAGCCTCCTCGTCGCCGTTGGC
>NZ_JBIQOE010000002.1:0-11744 GCF_047739415.1 Mesobacillus sp.
CTAGTTTCGCCTCCTAGAAACTCCGAAACTTCAACTCCGCCGGCAGAAGCAAAAAGCGCTTCTTTGTCGGAGTCTCCAGTTTCTGCGTTTCTGGACAGTCGGCTATACATTTCGATTTCCGTCCTGCCAATGAAGTCAAAAAACGACTTCACTGTCTGGCCCTCTGAAGCACAGGACGTGCCAGACCCGCCAGCCACACGATGTGGCACTTTAGGCGGGCAGCACTTGTCGGGGCTGATCAAGGCGCTTGCGCTTTTCGGTTATGAAAGGGCTGGATTTATGGATTTTCAGAGTGCTGAGAAAAAAGCCAAGGATTTGCAAAATCTGCTTAATCATTATAGTTATGAATATCATGTTCTTGACCAGCCGTCGGTTCCGGATGCGGAATACGATAGGCTTTTAAGGGAACTGATTGAAATCGAGGAGCAATTCCCTGAACTGCAGACTCCCGACTCTCCTACACAGCGTGTTGGCGGCGAGATTTTAACCATGTTCAACAAGGTCCAGCATGCGATTCCGATGCTGAGCCTGGGAAATGCCTTCGATGAGCAGGACCTGCGCGATTTTGACCGCCGTGTCCGCCAGGGTGTTGGCGAAGATATTGCATATGTATGTGAACTGAAGATTGATGGTCTGGCAGTATCGCTCATCTATGAAGATGGTCTGCTCGTGCGCGGTGCAACTCGGGGTGATGGAACGACTGGTGAGGATATTACGTCTAACCTGAAGACGATCCGTTCTTTGCCAATCCGCCTGAAGGAACCTGTTTCTCTTGAAGTCCGCGGTGAGGCGTTCATGCCGAAGAAATCATTCGAAGCATTGAACAAGGCAAGGCAAGAACGTGAGGAAGAGCCTTTTGCTAATCCGCGTAATGCGGCCGCTGGCTCCCTTCGCCAGCTTGATCCAAAGATTGCCGCATCAAGGAATCTTGATGTGTTCCTGTATGGAATCGCAAATGTCGGTGATACTGGTATCCGCGCGCATAGCGAGGGACTTGATTATCTGGAGAAGCTGGGTTTCAAAGCAAATAAAGAACGACGGAAAGTTAACAGCATTGAAGGTGTCATTGAATATGTGAACAGTTGGGTCGAAAAGCGTCCGGATCTTCCGTATGATATTGATGGGATTGTCATCAAGGTAGATTCACTTGATCAGCAGGCTGAGCTTGGTACGACGGCAAAAAGTCCTCGCTGGGCTATCGCTTATAAGTTTCCTGCCGAGGAAGTCGTAACGACTTTGAAGGCTATCGAGTTGAGTGTTGGCCGCACAGGCGTTGTCACACCAACCGCCATCCTCGAACCTGTACAGGTTGCGGGTACTACGGTTGGACGTGCTTCTTTACACAATGAAGACTTGATCCGTGAAAAAGATATCAAAATCGGCGACAAAGTCGTCATCAAAAAAGCCGGAGATATCATTCCGGAAGTCGTCAATGTTCTTGCCGAGCAGCGGACAGGAAATGAAGTCGAGTTCCATATGCCTACTGAATGCCCTGAATGCGACAGCGAGCTTGTCAGGATTGAAGGAGAAGTAGCACTTCGCTGTATCAATCCGAAATGCCCGGCACAGATCAGGGAAGGCTTGATCCACTTTGTTTCCCGCGATGCGATGAACATCGACGGTCTCGGTGAAAGAGTGGTCAGCCAGCTGTTTGCACAAGAGCTGATCAAGGATGTTGCCGATATTTATAAGCTGACACGCGAGCAGCTGCTGGCTCTTGAGCGAATGGGTGAGAAATCCGTGAACAATTTGCTGTCAGCAATTGAGGCGACGAAAGATAATTCATTGGAAAAGCTATTGTTCGGTCTCGGTATCCGCCTTGTTGGTGCAAAAGCCGCGAAGACATTGGCGCAGGAATTCGACACGATGGATAGATTGATGCAGGCATCCAAGGATGAACTGACAGCGATCAACGAAATCGGCGATAAAATGGCCGACTCCATTGTTACTTATTTTGACAGTGATGAAGTGAGCGAGCTGGTCTCCGAGCTGAAGGCAGTCGGCGTCAATATGGAATATAAAGGGCCAAAGAAGGTAACCGCAGAAGAATCGGATTCTTTTTTTGCCGGTAAAACAATCGTGTTAACCGGGAAGCTCGAGCAATTGGGCCGAAACGAAGCGAAAGAAAAAATCGAGGCGCTCGGCGGCAATGTAGCCGGCAGCGTCAGCAAGAAAACAGATTTAGTCATTGCCGGTGAAGACGCTGGATCGAAGCTGACAAAAGCAGAAAGCCTGGGGATTGAAGTGTGGAACGAGGAGAGAATGCTTGAAGAATTAAATAAATAAGAGGTGTACTCGCCATGAGAAAACTCTCAGTGGTCGCTCTATCTCTTGTCCTGCTGCTGACGGCCTGTGCCCCTAATTTTCAAAAACAGGAAGAGGTTGTCCAGGAGAAGGATGATGATACAAAGGAAAAAGCGATTATCCCGAAATATAAAATTTCGGACAAATATTACCGTACCATCATGCCGTTCGAGCCAGGGGAAGCTCGAGGCATGGTCGTCAACAATCTGAATACGCGCTATGACATTACTGAATTTGAGACAGGTCTGATGCGAATTGCGCAAAATACATTTTCCACAGACAAGTACGTTTTCAAGGAAGGCCAGTATCTTGACGGCAGTACCGTAGCATCATGGCTGGAACGTGAAATGACCCCAGCGCAGGTCGAAGCAAAGGAAAAAGAATTGCAGGCTAAGGCTAAAGCAGAAAAAAGTAACAAAAAGGTGATAGTGAAAAACCTGGGACTGAACCCTGCCGATCCTGGCAAGGGAGATGTCCACGAACGGAATAAAAAGAATCCCATTTATCTTGCCCATATCCTGGAGCATAATTATCTCGTCCAATCTGGGGAAAAGGATACGTACCAGCTTGGCGGTATCGCAATCGGGCTGGCGCTGAATTCCGTCCATTATTACCGTGAGGAAGCTTATGGAGCAGTGTTTGAAAAAAACATTTCGCGCAAAGTTCTTGAAGCGGAAGGAAAGAAAATCGCCCAGGAAGTCGTCAACAGGCTAAGAGGGATCGATGAGTTGAAAAATGTACCGATTACAATCGGATTGTTCGAACAGGAAAGTCGATCTTCTGTTGTCCCGGGAAACTTTTTCACCTATGCAGAAGTTTCACAGGGCAGCAATAATATCGGCAGTTGGAAAGATGTAAAAGAAAAGTACATTCTGTTCCCATCTGCCGAAGCTGAGAAGGAACACAGGGATGACCTGACATTCTTCCAGAACTTCAAGCAGGATGTTGAGGAATATTTCCCTAACTTTAACGGCGTCATCGGCAAAGGCTTTTACCTGGATGGCCAGCTACAGGAATTGAATATCGAGATTCCTATCCAGTTTTATGGTGAAGCCGAAGCGATTGGATTCACCCAGTATGTAACGGGACTGGTGATGGAGCATTTCCCTAACTATATGTCCGTACAGGTCAGCGTATCCTCTGTACTGGGACAAGAAGCCTTGATCGTCAAGAAACCGGATCAGGATGAACCATTTGTGCATATTTATCAGTAACGAAAAGCAAAGAGCCGAGGTGCTCTTTGCTTTTTATTTTTGAAAAAAGGTGAATCCAAATCTTGATTAATAGCGTATATATCCTGAGAATCCTAATTAGGAGAGGTGGATAAGTGGCTGTTAAAAGCAATGTAAGTCAAAAAGCAAAATGGAAATATGTATTAAAAACAGCTATGTTGTGGGCCTTTGGAATTTCAACCTTTATTTATCTTTTTCAATGGGTGACTGGACAAGTAACCGAACAATTTTCATCTATCTCCCTCGCTTTAATGTCCATCCTATTAGGGATAGTGGCCGGTGCGATCGTGCTGTTACCTATCGGAATTATAGCAGGGTTGTTATTTTGGAAGGAAAAAGCTCGATAATCAGGAGGGAGAGGTAAAATGAGGCGCAATGTCTTCCGCGTAATGTTTGTCTTTTGGTTATTGGCAGGATGTTCAAACTCGGCAGTGACAGAAGAAGATGGACAGGAAATTGAAAGATACATACGTCAAGAAGTGATGAGCCCGAATTTTGGTGGTGAAATTTTCAGTGCTTATGAAATTCTTGCCTCCAACGAAGAGAAGGGTGAAATTTACTTATGGGCATTGATAGAGGAGTACTACAAAGAAGGTGCAGAAGTTGAGCAAGGTTCGGGGATGTCAGTGCCAATGGTGTTGAAGGTCGATCGAAGCGAGGGTGCCCTCAAAGTGATCAGCCATACCCTGCCGCGGGATGGAAGCTTTTACGCAGACGACATTAAAGATATGTTTCCTTATTTTGCAGAGCTAAAAGCCCTTGATTATTCATCCGGTCCTATAAAGAAGTTGATTAAGGAAGTAGAAGCTGAGGCTGCTGAAAAGCTTAAATAGTTGTATTGAAAAAAGCAAAGAGGACTCTTTGCTTTTTAAATGCATTTTTTAATATCAAGGATTGTCTGCAAATGCATGCCTTCATGGAAAATCGTCCTCACCAGGACTTGCTCGATTGTATGCATGCCCATTTCGGTCGGTGCGAATTCCTCTTCAAGGCGCTCGCCATACAATTCTTTTATTCTCGCAGGCTGGGTTTTAAGCAATTCTTTTAACTCGCTGACGGTAGGTGTTTCCTCGGTAAAATTGGCCGGAGAGGTGCCGTAGCCAAACCATGATTTGAACTCATCCGGAACATCTGCTGGCTCTTTTGTCACTGCCAGGATCCATAGATATTGATCAAGATAAATATGCCCAAGGTTCCAGCGGATATTATTATTGAATCCTGCCGGAATTTTCTCCATATCATCGTCAGAAACCGTATCCGCCACTCCTAAAATATCGCTGCGATAGGATTCCAGTTGATTGAATAATATTTCATGCCGTTTTATCATCTAAAATAGTCTCCTTTTTTGAATGATAGATAAATATTCGCTAGATTAAGTTGGTTTCCTGCTGAAAATTAGTTGATTTTATTGCGCTGATCATTTTATTGGCGAAAAAATAATTAATTCGACCACATTTCAGATTAATTCGACCACATATAAGGATAATTCGACCATCTCTACGATTAATTCGACCAACACAAGAAATCAAACAAAATACAAGCAAATTACAATATTGACATAATAAAAATCAAGAAAATTCGCAATCCAAGACTTGCTAGTACGTTGGCATTGAACACTATGAGACTCTCATGATAGAATGGGAAAGGAATGAAAACGTTTTAATACATAGGAGGGGATAGAATGGTTCAGCCATACAAACACGAGCCTTTCACGAATTTTAAAGATGAGGAAAACCGTGAAGGATACCTTACAGGATTGAAAACTGTAGAAGGCTATCTTGGCCAGGATTATGACTTGGTGATTGGCGGAGAGAGAATCTCGACTGAAGACAAGATTGTTTCTTACAACCCATCCAATAAAGAAGAAGTTATTGGACGCGTATCAAAGGCAAACCGCGATTTAGCTGAAAAAGCGATGCAGGCTGCTGTCGAAGCGTTCAAGACTTGGAAAAAAGTAAAGCCTGAAACACGTGCAGATGTATTATTCAAGGCTGCTGCAATCATTCGCCGCCGCAAGCATGAATTCTCAGCGCTTTTAACAAAAGAAGCTGGTAAGCCATGGAACGAGGCTGATGCTGATACAGCAGAAGCAATCGACTTCCTTGAGTACTATGCTCGTCAAATGCTAAGAATCAAAGAGGGCGTGAAAGTTGAAAGCCGTCCAAATGAATATAACCGTTATGATTACATTCCTCTTGGAGTGGGAGTCATCATTTCTCCATGGAACTTCCCGTTGGCAATCATGGCTGGTACAACTGTAGCAGCGATTGTTACAGGAAACACAGTTCTTTTGAAGCCAGCTTCAACTACTCCAGTTGTTGCGGCTAAGTTCGTTGAAGTTATGGAAGAAGCAGGTCTTCCTGCGGGTGTCCTTAACTTCGTACCAGGAAGTGGCGCAGAAGTGGGCGACTACCTTGTTGACCACAAAGACACTCGCTTCATAAGCTTTACAGGTTCACGTGACGTAGGTCTGCGCATTAACGAGCGCGCATCCAAGCTGAACGAAGGCCAAATCTGGCTCAAGCGCGTTGTCGCTGAAATGGGCGGAAAAGACACTATGGTTATCGACAAAGACGCTGATCTAGAATTGGCTGCTCAAGCAATTACTGCTTCAGCATTTGGCTTCTCTGGCCAGAAGTGCTCTGCATGTTCTCGTGCAGTCATCGTTGAAGATGTATACGACCAGGTTCTTAACCGCGTCGTTGAGCTTACAAATGAGCTTAAGCTTGATGATCCAACAGATCAAAGCACTTTCATGGGTCCTGTAAACGACCAGGGTGCGTTCGACAAGATCATGAGCTACATCGAAATCGGCAAGGAAGAAGGCCGCTTGATGACTGGCGGCGAAGGAGACAGCTCTAAAGGCTACTTCATCAAGCCAACAGTATTTGCTGACGTGGATCCAAAAGCTCGCATCATGCAGGAAGAAATCTTTGGGCCTGTTGTCGCTTTCGCAAAAGCGAAGGACTTCGACCATGCGCTTGAAATCGCAAACAACACTGAATATGGTTTAACTGGAGCTGTTATCACTCGTAACCGTGAAAACATCCAGAAGGCACGTGAAGATTTCCATGTAGGAAACCTTTACTTCAACCGCGGCTGCACAGGCGCAATCGTAGGTTACCAGCCATTCGGCGGCTTCAACATGTCAGGAACAGATTCAAAAGCTGGCGGACCAGACTATCTGCTTCTTCACATGCAAGCGAAGACTACTTCTGAAATGTACTAATACAGAATTGGAATCCCCCTCTCACTCAGAGGGGGATTTTTCATTTTAAGGGAATGTACAAGCACGTCCTTTGATATACTTAGGTAAAATTACCCTGAAATGGAGTTGATGCTTTGCTTGGAATCTTAGTACAGCTCATAATATCGTGGATTTTACTTCGTGTTCTCTACAAGGAAAACCTAAATGTGTTAGGGATCATCCCATCCAAATCAAGAATGTCCCAATTTGCTCTTGGTTTCATTTTTACCGCATTACTTTGTACAGTGATTCAACTGATCGATTCTGCTCTAACCCATACGGACTGGAAGCTGAATGAAAATCTATCTGTTCTTGGTACATTAAACTTCCTTTGGTGGAATGTTAAGTCTGTCGTCTTTGAGGAGTTGATTTTTAGAGGAGCACTTCTTTATATCGCTATCCGAAAATGGGGAGCGAGGACAGGAATTTTATTATCAGCAATTGTTTTTGGGATCTACCACTGGTTTTCTTTTGGAGTATTAGGAAACGTTGTTTTAATGCTTGTTGTGTTCCTGATGACGTCGATTTCGGGATTAGTGTGGGCATATGCATTTGAAAAAACAAAATCGATGATGCTCCCGATCGGTTTGCATTTAGGTTGGAACTTTGTTTTTAACTCAGTTTTTTCAAAAGGTCCCTTAGGCGAACAAATTCTAATTCCTCAAGTAGATAAGGCAAATAACCTCTCAGATACACTATCCTTTCTCATGCATTTCCTGCTGCCTAATTTAGTTGTACCCGCTCTCACATTTTTCTATATAAAATTCATACTGAAAAAGAATGCACAAAAACCCCTGTGATCAGGGGTTTTTTGTGTTCTTTAATGGCTGCCTCTAAATAGGGCATTTTCCTTATTTTAAAAATTTTTCTGAAAAATTAACCAAATTAGTTGCAATCTTATTTTACTGTTATATAATACATATTAGAGTTATTGATACTGTACTATAACAAAGGGGTGAAGGCAGTAAATGTCGACACAAACTACAGGAATTGAAATCGTAGGCAGCATGAAAAAAGGATACGAAGAAATTTTGACACCAGAGGCTCTTGATTTTGTAGAGCGGCTTGAAAGGCATTTTGGGGAGCGTCGGGTAGAGTTGCTCTCGGCCCGGGAAAAGCGCCAGACGGAAATCAACGCGGGCAAGCTTCCGGACTTTTTGCCGGAGACGAAGCACATTCGTGAAAGCGAGTGGACAATTGCACCGCTTCCGAGAGATCTGCAGGATCGCAGAGTCGAGATCACTGGACCGACTGACCGGAAGATGGTCATCAATGCGCTCAATTCCGGAGCGAAGATTTTCATGGCAGACTGCGAGGATTCAACTTCGCCGACATGGGAAGCGATTGTTGAAGGGCAGATCAATCTAAGGGACGCTGTTAACAGGACGATCTCTTTTGAAAATGCGAATGGCAAAAAGTATCAACTGAAAGAAAAAACAGCTGTTTTAATGGTTCGCCCAAGAGGCTGGCACCTAGAAGAAAAACATGTATTGCTCGATGGCAACCCAATTTCCGGCGGCTTATTCGATTTCGCGATGTACTTTTTCCATAATGCGAAAAAGCTGGTAGAGCAGGGCACAGGCCCATACTTCTACCTTCCTAAGATGGAGAGCCACCTTGAAGCGCGCCTATGGAACGATGTGTTCGTTTATGCACAGAATCATCTCGGCATTCCACAGGGAACGATTAAAGCAACTGTTTTGATTGAAACGATTCTTGCTTCATTTGAAATGAATGAGATTCTATATGAACTGAAAGAGCACTCCGCTGGCTTGAACTGCGGACGATGGGATTACATTTTCAGCTATCTGAAAAAACTGCGTTCACAGGATGATGTGATTTTACCGGATCGCTCACAGGTAACGATGACGGTTCCATTCATGAGATCATACTCACTTCTGACCATCCAGACCTGCCACCGCCGCAAGGCACCGGCAATGGGCGGAATGGCTGCCCAAATCCCAATCAAAAATGACGAAGAAGCAAATGCTGAAGCGTTCGCAAAGGTTCGCGCCGATAAAGAACGTGAAGCACGCGACGGCCATGATGGTACATGGGTTGCGCATCCGGGGCTGGTTCCTGTAGCGATGGAAGCATTCAACAAGGAGATGCCGGAACCGAACCAGATTGAATCTGGAAAACAAAAGGATGTTGAGGTAAAGGCAGCTGACCTGTTAGCTGTACCAGAGGGCACTATAACAGAAACCGGCGTACGCATGAACATCAATGTCGGCATTCAATATGTGGCTTCTTGGCTGAATGGCCGCGGGGCAGCGCCAATCCATAATCTGATGGAAGATGCTGCAACGGCGGAAATCTCCCGGGCTCAGCTATGGCAATGGATTCGCCATCCAAAAGGGGTTCTCGAGGATGGACGAAAAGTAACTGTTGAAATGTACCATGAGCTGAAGGAAGAGGAGCTTGAGAAAATCAAGCTGGAAGTCGGTGAAGCTGTTTTTGAATCCGGAAAATTCGAGCAGGCAGCAGATCTGTTTGATGAATTGATTTTAAATGATGATTTCGTTGAGTTTTTAACATTGCCTGGCTATCAGGCTTTAGCTTAATAGATTGGTAGATTCATATAAAAACAAACATTAGGAGGAACGTAAAATGACTCAAAATCGCGTAAAGCAATTGCAGGAAAGCTGGGAAATGGATAACAGATGGGCTGGAGTGGAAAGGACTTATACTGCGGAGGATGTCATCAAACTTCGCGGTTCAATTGATATTGAGTATACATTGGCACGCCGCGGCGCGGAGAAACTTTGGAAGCTTGTAAAAGAAGAGGATTTCGTCAATGCACTTGGCGCTTTGACTGGTAACCAGGCAGTGCAACAGGTAAAAGCAGGCCTTAAGGCAATTTACTTGAGCGGATGGCAGGTTGCAGCGGACGCTAACCTTTCCGGAAACATGTATCCTGACCAGAGCTTGTACCCGGCGAACAGCGTGCCGGCTGTTGTTAAACGTATCAACCAGGCACTTCAAAGAGCTGACCAAATCACTCATGGAGAAGGCGACGATTCCATTGACTGGTTCGCACCGATTGTGGCAGATGCGGAGGCAGGATTTGGCGGACAGCTGAATGTATTCGAATTGATGAAGGGCATGATTGAAGCTGGTGCAGCTGGCGTTCACTTTGAGGACCAGCTTTCTTCTGAAAAGAAATGCGGACACCTTGGCGGTAAGGTTCTTCTGCCAACACAAACAGCCGTGCGCAATCTGATTGCTGCCCGACTTGCAGCAGATGTCATGGGAACACCTACTTTGATTGTTGCCCGTACTGATGCAAACGCGGCAGATTTGATCACAAGCGATGTCGATCCATATGATGCTCCATTCATCACGGGCGAAAGGACTCCTGAAGGATTCTTCCGCGTGAAGGCTGGTCTTGACCAGGCGATCGCGCGCGGTTTGGCTTACGCTCCATATGCTGACCTTGTTTGGTGTGAAACTTCTGAACCGGATCTGGATGAAGCTCGCCGTTTTGCTGAAGCGATTCATGCAAAGTATCCTGGTAAGCTGCTTGCTTACAACTGCTCGCCATCATTCAACTGGAAAAAGAAGCTGGATGACGAAACAATCGCGAAATTTCAAATCGAGCTTGGCAAAATGGGCTACAAGTTCCAGTTCGTTACACTTGCAGGTTTCCACGCATTGAACCACAGCATGTTCGAACTGGCTCGCGGCTACAAAGAGCGCGGCATGGCTGCTTACTCCGAGCTGCAGCAAGCTGAATTCGATAGCGAACAATATGGCTACACTGCAACAAGACACCAGCGTGAAGTCGGAACAGGCTACTTCGATGATGTATCAATGGTCATTTCCGGAGGAACTTCCTCAACGACTGCGCTAAAAGGATCTACCGAAGAAGCCCAGTTTACTACTTCTTGATCATTAGTTACGGGTTATCTCTCCGCCTGGGCCCTCCAACTCAGGCGGGGATTCACCATAATGTTTTGTGATTTTTTTACCTTGCATTCTCCTATTTGTGTCCTTCTCTTCGGTTCGAAGAGGAGGTTTTTTTTTGTTCAAAATAGGTTAACCTTAAACTAGCACAGACAATTGGGCGGAATCATACATATATGGGTGAATAATGCACATAGGAATTTAAGAGTAGCGGACGTAAAAATAAATTTAAAAGGATAAAAACGTGTATCGTTATTGGATAAGAATAAGGATGTATCCGAAAAAGGGCTGGAACCCAGGATTGCTAGACTGCCATGTGCCCGAAAAAGGAGAGAAACGAGGATCTCGGTAACAAGCTAGACCAACATGCGAGAATTCGGCAAGATAACTAAATGCATTGTATTTCATCAGGACATAAGCGACTGCCTGTTAAGATAAAAATGTATTTATGGACTGCCGAAACAAGTATATGTGGAAGGGGTGACGATTATGGGCACAAATAATGTGGATGATTACTTACAGCAAGGAATCCATGGTGCAAAACAGACTAAGCCTGATGAGAGGCGGCGTTTCCTTACAACAATTAGGGAGCGGGTGGTCATTGCGCTGACACAGGGTGAGGTGATGAGGAAGGGTGTTGAACCTGAAGTCGAGCAGCTGATGGATGAAAATCGCGAAGCCCACCTCTTTTTAAATGGCAATATATCATATCCTTATTTATCTGAGTACATCAAAGCGGCTGAAAAACGGGGCATCGAGTTTACGATCGTAACCAATAAGGATTATGATTCTGAGCTTGGACTCGTTTTAGCACACGACCATGCGATCGATAAAGAGGAGATTTATCTTGGTAAAAAGAAACCTGTAATCCAAACCGCGCCGGACAAAAAGAAAAAGGGTTTCTTATCTGGCTTTGGGAAGTTATTTGGCAAATAGAGACGAGGGAGCAGCCTTTTAGGTTAGCTCTTTTTTTACGGTCATTTTTGCTTCCAGTTATATTATTCCACTCCTTTTCCATGAATCTAAAGCTTTTTAGAATTAAAAAAGCCCAAATT
>NZ_JBIQOE010000003.1:0-2392 GCF_047739415.1 Mesobacillus sp.
CCCGAATCTAATGCCGGTTGGACTTCGATAAAATCTGAATCAGGTACCATTGGGATTGTGATCCTTCTTTTCTCCGTCACTGTTCCATTTTTGATTTTTCTCTCTATTTTTGCATCCGAGGTTCCGCCAATAATTTGTCTACCCTTATCATCAAAAAGATCAATCATGACTCTCGGGCCACCTTCAGGATAACTCAGTGTATATTCAATGGCTGTCGAAGATTTCCCAGTGATCAACTTTTCGAACGTGATTTTATAATCACCAAGCTCACTTGCCTGTCCAAGCGCAGCTGTTTCAAATGGAAGCTGTTTAATAGGCACGTCAAAATTCCATTTCCCCTGTTCGTCCTTCCAGTTGTTATTGATTTCCCCAATCCCAATAATGTTGAATGGCAATGTGGTTTCTGCCGGCAATTCTGCTCTTGGGTAGCTTAACTGGATATGTCCCTTGTAGCCGCCCTCAATAGGCAGCAGCTTTACCAGCTCCATCGTTTCTTCGATATTCGGGTCTCGGTCGAAAATTTCATAGAATGCATAAATCTCGTCCTCGTCGCCCTTCACCTCACCCTTAACATCAAAGGTGACGCCAATTATTGCTCCGTCATAATAAGCATCGGTAACTCTCACATCAATTCCGTCAAAAGCTGCCTTTTCATTCAACTCGGTGATGAGCTGTTGCGAGGCGAGATTTCCGGCAACCTTGTCGTGCTCATACAGCTTCGCCAGGAAAGGAATATCCGCCATCACATTCCCTACGGATGGCACGATGAAGCCTGATGAAACGAACATGACAGCAGCGGCTGCAACTGACGCTCCTAACACTTTGAGTCGTGATTTTTGCTTAGACTTAATCTTGCTTCCTTTCCTTACACCGGTCTGGATTGCTTTTAAGACATCATCTTCAGGAACATCAATCTGGTCCACCGATTCATGAAACATTTTCTTTTCCATCGTGCTCGCCTCCCAATCTAGTTTTCAATTCCTTCCTGCCGCGCTGCAGATAGGTTTTGACAGTATTTTCTGGTGCATTCATCGTTCTGGCAATCTCGCTAATTGGCAGGTCATGATAGTAAAACAGGATAATCGCGGTCCGGTGCTGAGCTTTTAATAGAGTAATGGCCTCCATCAAATCAAGGCTTTCGGCGACCTTATGATCGCTGTTTGAAGGCAGGTCAACCAGTTTCTCAACTGGCATTTCTTTTTTCCTTTTTTTCAATACATCGTAAGCACAATGAATCAGGATCCTTGTCAGCCAGGTTAAGAAGTATTGTTCATTCTTCAGCTGCCCGATCGCCAGGTATGCTTTGCACGAAGTTTCCTGGACGATATCAAGGGCATCCTCCCTGTTTCCTGCATATAAAAAAGCAGTCCTATACAATCGTTCACTATGTAAAATCAATAACTCTTCAAACGCCTTTAAATTTCCCTTGATTGCTTTCTTCACAAGCTTAGCTTCTTTCATTTCCTGACCTCCTTTCACTCTTTAGAGCAAAATCAGGTAAAAAAAGTTTCAACTTTTTCGAGATATTTTTCTAGGACTAAAGTAATATAGTAATAAATGGAATTTTACTCATGTATAAACATAGTATATCGAACGAGGTGATGTAATGGGCTTTTTCTCTCCTAAGCCAGATTTTCATATTCCGGAAGACGGAATTGACCGAATTGATACGGTTACACTCGGCGGCATCCAGCAGAGTATCCTCATCCAGTCCCACTCACCAAAGAACCCAGTGCTGCTGTTTTTGCACGGCGGTCCATCCATGCCCCTGCCTGGCGTCTCTTCCAGAGGGAAAAACTATACTGTCGCTATCAACACCAAAGAGCTGGTCAAGCACTTTACCGTCGTCTTTTGGGACCAGCGGGGCACCGGGAAATCCTATCACAAAAATATTCCATCCTCATCCATGAGCTTTGAACAACTTGTAGCCGACGCAGCTGAACTGTCTGATTTTTTAAGAGAATCGTTCAATCAGAAAAAAATCTTCCTTGCTGCACACTCATTCGGTACATTGATCGGCATGTACCTGTTGAAAAAGCATCCCGGAAAATTCCATTCCTATGTGGGCATATCGCAGATCATCAGCTGGACAGAAAATGATCGTGAAGGTCTCGAATGGGCAAAAAAAGAGGCAAAACGGCGCGGCGATTTCAAAGCATTAAATGAACTTGAAGCCGTTGGCGATCCGCCTTTTACAGAGGGCTATAAGCAATGGGGTGTCCTGCGAAAATGGCAGATGAAATACAGTACTATGGTCTATAAAGACGACAAAATCAAGCACCCCGGCCTAGGAAAAGTTTCACTAGGAATGCTCACCTCAAGGGATTACAGTCTAACTGATGTTTACCATTCCTTTTACAGCGGGTTCAAACTGATCTACACAGATGAATTC
>NZ_JBIQOE010000004.1:0-9696 GCF_047739415.1 Mesobacillus sp.
AGATGGCCAACTGGACTTGGAGAAGTCCAGTAATGGCCTAAAAGTATAGCGAAGAGAGTCTATTTTCTTTAAAAAATTCGATGAAATCCAAAAGGGGGTTCGGAATGAGACCATTCCGAACCCCTTTTGTCGACAAACTGAGATGGCTAAGAAGCCATCTTTCATCAGTCTATTTTCCTTTTTGTCCATTTTCTTCTCTGTACTTATTTTCCGCCTTTACTGCACGAGTAAATTCCTTTGCGTAAAGCACTTCCTGAGTATCAGTCAAACCATTGTTCTGTTCCGTATTCAACCCTTTGTTAGGAGCTTTATTTTTATCCATATAATCTACCTCCTGTGATTGAGTTTTTATGAGGCTCTATTATGTTCGTACCCTTTTTATTTAAGGGTAAACGTTGCTGCCACTCAATTCACAGGCTGAAAGAAGGCAAGGACAAAGCAAGTATGTAAAACTACATCTCTTGTACTGGACCCAATTTCACTCTATATCCCTCTTGATGCTCCATTTTATTATAGTCGCCAATATTCATAGAATTTGGTCCCAAATCCATGTCCATATCGCTTTTGGTAGAACAATATAACACCTCAGCAATATTAAAGGCAGCGCCTGATTGTATGTTATTTACCTTAACATTTTGAATCGAAATTTTACCGGTAGTATCGTTCACTATATCTGACTGCTGCTGTTTGTTTTGATCCTGTTTCAATGATTCTAATTTTTCTTCGAGTTCCCTTATTTTGGACTGGCAAGAGAGGGCAAGCTGTTTCCAGTATTCTTTTTCAGAATGAATGAAATGGTAATAATTATTATTCACAGCTGTTACCCCCTAGTTTCCTACCTCTGCTATATCGGGATCATTCACTTGTGGAATAGAGAAATTCCCACTGCCAGCATTATTAATCAAATTTGCATCCCCAACGGTAAATGATCCTGCTTGAGCCTGCATATTCATTTTACTGTGGGTAGATGTGAACAAAATCTCACCGTTGTTCATTGATGCTCCCGATTGGATACCGCCTATCTTAATACCGCCAATTAATACAGGCATCTGATCACTCCTAAATATGGCAAGTATATTAGCATTGTATGAACAGAAGAAAACTTTAGTGTGCCTAATTCATTAATGTATAGGCGTTTGTAATCTTATTCGCCAATAAAAAAAACCTGCATTTAAAATGCAGGGTTTTAGCCTATAGAGACGATTATGAAGCCATGTTTCTGCACGCTTCTGCACATTCACGGCAGATTTTTGCACATTCCTGGCAATGCGCATCCTGGAACTTTTCACAATGCATTGCACATGCATCACAAATATCTGCACACAGCTGGCAGTGCTGCTTGGCGAACTGGCTGTTCCGTGCCATATAAGCCACAGCCTGAAGGCATATTTCGGCGCAGTCATTCAAGGTCTGAATACACATGATTCGTGCCTGGACATCAGGCTCCTGAAGGCAGGCAGTCAAGCATTCCTCACAAGCCCTCGCACATTTTACACATTCATCAATACAGTTGTCCATTTGAGTTGGTGACGCTGACAATATTCCCATATCACTCATTCCTCCTATTATCAATTAACAAATTTTATATTTTGTAAATTTCGCTAAATTATACGTTATATGTTAATGGAGTCAACTTAGGAATGGTTTGTCCTCCTTTTTCATAAGATGGTGAAAAGGAGGTTAGTCATGTTTTTGTATACCGCTTATGTCTTTGTTAGCCTTGCTGCAGTTATTCTGATTTCCACCATCCTGGCTCTTCGTCAGAAGACTGAGATGACAGGCATGAATGGGATGATTATTTCAATGTATCTCGGCATGAATATAGGATTGACTAGTGGAGTTTTACTTGGAACTGTTTTTCGCGGTGATTTATTTCTTTCTACCATTCTATCAATGCTGATAGGGGCAGCAGCTGGCACGATAATAGGTACTTTATCCAGTTCTGCTGCAGCAATCGAAGGTCTTATGTCCGGTATTATGGGCGGTATGATGGGTGCAATGCTTGGAGAAATGCTGCTGCCTGAAAAATCGTTGATCTTGATCAATATCTTCTTAACGATTTCGACAGCTGCCTTATTTCTTTTTAAAGTACTCCCAAAAACCGATTCATCATTTAAATTAAAAAAGCACATCGTAAAACCAATTCTTATCTTTGTATTGCTTATAATCTACCTATATTCAGGTAGCCTTTTAGGCGATGATTGGATAAACGATCTATCGATCAAAGAACATGAGCAACACCTGCACCATCCCTGATTCCGTTCAAGGCAATTGCCGTTAAATTAACAAAAGGATAGGCTGCACCTATCCTTTCGTAAAGTTTAGATTTGATAGAAATTTTTTATCTGGTTGTACAATATAGTGTAAGCATCTTCAATCCCTACTTTCTTTATCACGGCAATTTGCTGGACCACCTGATGTACCATCGCTGGCTGAGTCAGCTTGTCTTGAAAAATCCCTTCAAACGGCCAGGGACCATCAGTTTCCGCCATGATCAAATGCAAAGGATAGAATTCTGCCACTCCTCTGGTTTCTTCTTCATAAAGGATATCCGGTGTGAGCGAGATAAAATACTTATTCTCCACCATTCTCCCCATTGTTTTCTGATCACCTTTAAACCAATGAAAATGAGCCTTCCTTACATTATGTTTTTCCAACATGTCACATACTACAGTTGCATCATCATAAATTGCATGAAGGATGATTGGTTTATTCAGCTTCTTGGCCAAAAGAATAAATTGCTCCAAAACCTCCACATAACCCTCGTCAGGAAAACTGCTCTCTTTTTCCTTCTTCCGCAAATAATATGGCAGTCCAACTTCACCGACAGCCACCATTTTTTCTTGATGTTCCTCAATCCAATTTAACAATTCTGCAACTTCATTATCTGTTGGAATAGGCTGTTCGGGATGGTAGCCAAAAGCGGGATAAATATTCGGATGTTGATCAGCCAATCTTAAATTTGCTTTGCTGGATAAAAGGTTCATTGAGACTGTTATCATACCTTCTACCTTTTTTTCCGCTAACGCTCTGATTATTTGATTTTGATCTCTTTCTGTATATTTATCAAAATGAATATGAGCGTCAAACACTTTCATGCAAACCACCTGCCTTCAAATCGCTGTATATTTCCCTCTTCAGCTCAAGAAACTCACTTTCCAAAAGCAATGTGTCTGTTCGCGGCCTCTTAAAAGATACTTCGATCTCTCGAATGATTTTAGCTGGTCTAGGAGATAAGAGATAGATCCGATCAGATAAAAAAATAGCCTCTTCAATGTTGTGGGTAATAAACAGTACTGATTTCCGCTTCGCTTCCCAGATCGATAACAACCACTTTTGCATATCAAATCGGGTGAACTCATCCAGTGCTGAAAATGGCTCATCAAGCAGCAAAACGGATTGCGGACTTAGAAGCGCCCTTAAAAAGGCGACCCTTTGCTTCATCCCACCGGAAAGCTGGCGGGGATAAGCATCTTGATAGTCTGATAGGTTTATTTTCCTTAACCAATTTTGAGCCTCTTGTTTATCAGGCTTCTGGAACAGTTCCTGGCCCAGCAAAACGTTATTTATTACCGTCCTCCAGGGCAAAAGCGAATTCTGCTGGGGCATATATGCTATATTCCCTGTTTCCCCATTAATTTTCCGATCATCAAGAAACAACTTTCCTTCCTCAGGTTCGAGCAAGCCGCCAATACATTGAAAAATGGTGCTTTTACCGCTGCCAGAAGGTCCGATGATCGAAACAAATTCTCCCTCTTTCACATACATAGAAAGATTATCAAGCACTAACCCCGTGTCTTTATAGGTTTTGCTGATATTTTCAAGCCGGATTTTCGCTTCCATCATTTATCACCCTTGACCTTCCATTTAATCACATTCTTTTCAATCATCACAATAATACTGTAGAGCAGCATGCTGAAAAAAATAATAATGAAAATGGCAATAAAAACTCTGTCTGTCCTGAAGGCTGATGAAGCTAGTGTCATGAATACACCAATTCCTTTCTCAGCCCCCAGCCATTCTGAAATGACAGCACCCATGACGCTGTATGTCGCTGAGATTTTCAATCCAGAGAACAGAGGCGACAGCGCATTGGGGAGTTCAAGCTTCGCAAATATCTGCAACCTTGTGGCGCCTGACATCCTCATGTAATGCAGAAGTTCTCCCGGTACATTGCTAAAACCATCCAATGAAGCAATAGTGACCGGAAAGAAACAAACCAAAATGATGATGAGCAATTTAGGCAAAAAGCCGAAACCAAACCAAATGACCAACAGAGGAGCTAAAACGATAATCGGTACATTTTGCGATAATATCAGCAATGGGTAAAATGCGTTTTTCAGAGAAGGAATTAAGTGGAGGATCATGGCAATCAAAAATCCGATCGTAGATCCCAGCAAAAGCCCGGTAATCGCCAATGTCAGGGTTGCTCCTATATCCGGCAAAAATAAAGGATAACTCCCTGCCGCTTCCTTAAATATGACAGAAGGGGCAGGCAGCAGCCATGCCGGTATCTCTTGTACACGAGTAATCATTTCCCAAAACAAGAAGAAAAGGAGGATAACCATAAATGGCCGCCATCCTCTATTCCATAATGTGTTCATTTCCGATATTTCTCCGTCAGCCTGCCCATTGTAATTCCGTCTGGCTGATACAGGATTTTCACCTGGGAGATTACATTTGGTGACCCGAGCTCGATCATTTTCTTATTCATATCTGTAATCACAGCCAGCAGATGCTCCAGTTCTCCCTCCATTGTTGTCTCCAGCGGATGGACTTCATAAATTACACCGGACTGATCGATGATTTTGATTGCCTCGTCTACCAATCCAATGACTTCTTCGGCAGAAGAAGCTTTAGGTATGATTTGTACACTTACTAACGCTTTTGCCATCATTAGTTCCCCCTTTTTGGTAAAAACTCATTCGTATAGGCTTTTTTAGCTTCTAATTCCTTCTCAAGAAGGCCATTATCAAACATCCATTCACTGTAATTCTCCCAAACCTCCAGCTTTTGTTCTCCCCAGCGATCAGCGTCATCCTGGTATTTAGGGGAAAGCCATTCCTGACTTCTCTTCACTAGCCCTTCATCCAAATCAGGTACCGCCTTAATCAAAATATCCGCACTGTCAGCTGGGTGCTCTATCGCAAATTCATATCCCTCAGTAAGCGCAGCCATAAATGCTTTGGCTGTATCCGGGGCATTCTTGATCATTTTTTCATTCGTAGTAATGACTGGTGTGTAGTAATCAAGTTTCTCTGAGTAATCTGTTAAATACACCATATTGATAGGTTCATTGCGAATTTCCGCCTCGACCCCCGTCCACCCATAATAAATCCAGGCAAAATCAATATCACGATTCACGGCTGTAAAAAAGTCAGAGTCTCCCATATTAACAATTTCCACTTTCTCCACATCGGCATTTTCTTGTTTCATTAATGAATTGATTACAGCTTTTTCAATTGGCGATCCCCAGCCGCCATAGGTTTTGCCTTCAAAGTCTTTTGGTGAAATTATATTTTTGGCCTTAGGCGAGGCAAAACCTGAAGTATTATGCTGAATAACAGCCGCCAGTGAAACAAGCGGTATCCCCTGGATTCTCGCCTGCGTGATTCCTTCTTGGTAACTTACTCCGAATTCCGACTTTCCTGATGCGACAAGCTGGTCTGCTCCCGCTTCCCCCGGGAGGATTATATTTACGTCTAAACCGTGATTT
This sequence comes from Mesobacillus sp., assembly GCF_047739415.1. Classification (GTDB taxonomy): domain Bacteria; phylum Bacillota; class Bacilli; order Bacillales; family Cytobacillaceae; genus Mesobacillus. Next base: position 5,717 of record NZ_JBIQOE010000004.1, read on the forward strand.
TTGAAATAGCCTTTTTCTTTTGCGACATAGATTCCTGTATGATTTGTATTCGGCGTCCAATCAAGGACAATTGACACCTTCTTCAATTCACCTTCTTTCTTCGCTGATGACTGACTTGTGGAACAGGCAGCCAGACCCCAGACTAACAAAAATGCAGAAAACAAGATTAATAATTTCTTCATGTTATTCCCCTCTTCTCTATTTGTTTGACAATGAAGGCGGAAAAGAAGGCTAAGGTAAAGTTAATAAAATAAAAAATGCGCTCAGGGAATCCCAAGCGCATGAAAAAATCCATAATAAACGAAAAACGTCTATCAGAAGATGTTCCCTACGCTGGTACTAGCCAGATCAGGTTAAAGGGTCAGCATCTATGGACACTTTCTCAGCCGGCACTACCGGCTCCCCTACATTTCCTATTCTCCAATTGTCATCTCTACTATATAGAATGTTTTATGATTCGTCTAGAAAAATAAACCATTTTCTTTTTTCAGACAAAAAAACATATCTCTAATCAAGGATAGAAATGATTTTCTTCGCAAAAGCAGCAAGTTCCAACTTTTCAAGTGTCTGACAGTAATCATATTCTATATTTCCAATCAAAGGTTCCTCTATTTCTTCCAAAAATCCCAACGCTTTATAATCACCAAACCATTCACCATCCTCCGCTTCAGGATGTATAACGTTTTTCCAAGCATTTTGTAGTTTGGGGCTGTAGATTCTTCTTGCCCCTGGTTTTAGGTTGCATGAACTTAATTTTATTTGATATTTTAGTCCAGGAATTTCTTCATGCACATCGTTGAAGATATGGGGCCAGTAATCTTTTCTTGAACCTGTATGAGGATGTACCATGGCCCACTCCTCCACTTTTTTCAATACCTCTTTATCAAAAAGGATGGCATACAGTCTTTTTCCTAATTGAATTCGTTCATGCAATGATTGAAACTGATTCACTGTCTGTCCAGCCAGTTTAGTCACACCATAGTCGTTGTAGGGGAAAAGAATTTGATTGAAGGATAAAAAATCCTGTATTTCAAACTCCAGGGTACTGAATACATCTTTGATATAGTTTTGGTTCTGGATGACTCTATTTTCAATATAGTTCTGTTCATTAATAATCAGGCCCATTGTGAGCAATGATGAATTAGACAATTCCCAATAATACTCCCATACCGTCTCTATAAAGATCGAAACATTAAAGTGTGGAAGCAGCCTGAACAGCGATTCTTTCCTTTTGAGACTTTCTTCATAAAGAAGCAGCTGTGGAAACGCATCCTGGAAGATAAGCCAATTCCCTCGTTCAAGGAATGAGAAAAATGAGTTTTTCTCTTTTTTAGATAGCAGCCTTGTTAATAGTTCCGCTTTTAAATCAGTCATACTCCATCCGCCATTCCGGGAAACCATATGAGCCAGGAACGCCCAATGGATTTCCGGGTGCTTCTTATAAAAGTCCAGGTACGCTTTCGTTCTAGTAATATTATTTTCATTTAATTGTTCTGTCTTCCTCTTTATCTTTTGAATGATTTTTATCTCTTCTGATGTCGGGCTCTTAGCCAGCTTCTCTTCTTGATTTTTTTGTAAATTCTCCTTGATCACTTCAATAGATGATCTTACTTTTCTCTTAAAAAAGGATATTGTCTATTCCCCCTTTTTCGTGAGGATGGTTTTCGTATTAGAATATGTAGGATTTTTTCTGATAATAACTAATCATCCTGGAAAGATATTTGAAACATAGCTTACTAGTCCAAGTTTCTCAATCTTCAATCGCCCATATGATAAGTGTGGATTGCAATTTTGTTTGGGGAGGAATATGATGTTTTACCATGTTAAAGAGTTACAATATCAAGCAAAACCAGAAAGGCCTGATCCTGTCTATGCTAAAAAGCTGCAGGAAGTTCTCGGAGGACAATTTGGGGAAATTTCTGTTGCAATGCAATATCTATTCCAGGGATGGAATACTCGAGGTGATGGAAAGTATCGTGATCTCTTGATGGATACCGGGACAGAAGAACTGGCCCATATTGAAATGCTTTCCACCATGATTGCAAGGCTTTTAGATGGAGCACCTGTTGGCGCACAAGAAGAAGCTGCAAAGGATCCGGTGATGAAAGCAATCTTAGGCGGAATGAATCCACAGCATGTCATCGTATCAGGATTGGGCGCTATGCCAGCTGACAGTGTAGGAAACCGTTGGACTGCAGATTACATCGCCGCGAGCGGCAATCTTCTGGCCGACTTCAGGGCTAACCTTAATGCTGAGTCCCAAGGAAGGCTCCAGGTCGCCAGACTATACTATGAAACGACGGACCGTGGAGTAAGGGATATGCTTTCCTGGCTGCTGGCAAGAGACACGATGCACCAAAATCAGTGGATCGCGGCTATAAAAGAGTTGGAAGCAAAAGAAAATGTAGTGGTGCCAAGTACCTTCCCGAAACATCTGGAAAAACAGGAAGTTTCCTATGTGCTGTTTAATCTTTCTGAGGGTGACGAAAGTGCAGCGGGCAGATGGGCAAGCGGAACTAGCATGGATGGCCTGGGCACATTCCAGTACGTCCAAAATCCGGTTCCATTCGGACCAAAGCCAAAGCTTAAACCAGCACCTCCTTATATTTTTAATACACCACCTGCGGCCTTGCGCAATGAGCAAATACCGCCAAATTTGATGTGACAACTAACAATTCGAGGAACAAAAAAAAGCTTCAACCCTTAAGAAAAGGATTGAAGCTTTTTAGTATGATTCCTACTGGGTTCGAACCAGCGACCTCTACCCTGTCAAGGTAGCCAAATCAGAATCTATATGTATCAAGTGTTATATCTACTTTATTAACCTCTAACCACTTCACAGTAATAGTATACAATTTTTATTATATAGTGGTTGTATAAAAATGTAAAGTGGTTTCACTAAACTCTTTCACAAGTCAATATCAGCAATCCCTTTTTCGTAAAGTCCCGATTCAGCACCTTATAATTCCCTTCAAATACAAACGTATCATTCACCTTTAACTTATCCCTATTTACTGGCTTATCTTGAACAACAACAATAATCTGATTGTCAGGTACTCTTATGGCAGAAGAATCATCAATTGAAAATGATTTATTATCTACAATGGCAGATATAAATATTGGATCACCAACAGTACACTCTTGAATTGGGTCTCCAAATTCATTTTCTCCAACAATTACACAAACTTCTTCCCCTTGTCGTTCAATGACGATATTACAATGTCGCATAAGGGCTTTATACTTTCCACCACGCTTACTAATGGATTCAGTAATAACTAAGTACCTCTCACCTTCTAATGCTATCATATCGCCTTGTATAACCTGTTCAATCGTATGTATGTACTTTTGGTCAAACTCACTTATTGCAGGATTAGTAATAATGGCTTTTCTTTCAGTATCATTAATTGTTACTGATTGACTTGCATAATCAAATAAATAATCTAAATCTGCAGTATTAGGACTGAACATTTTTTAATCACTCCTTTCTAAAAGTGGCGACGTCTCCACATTTGGAAATACGACAACATCGTCGCATTTTCTTAATCTCCAAATAGCATGAAGAAATTGGATTCATTCTGTAATTGGTCATCAGTTTTTAATGTCCTGATTTTCCGTTCTAATTGATCTATACGATTCATTAAATTCTCATGAAAATCTGATACTGTCATATCATCCATTTTGTATGACTTCATGCCAGCAGGATTATTTGCAATTGATTCAAGGACAGACAGGGCAGCACGGTATATATTTTTCTTGTTTGTGGCTGATTGTGCTTCATATTCTATAAATGGTTGTAAATCATTTTCTTGGAGGTATATGGATAGTTCATCTTGCCCTAGCGTTATACCTTTAGTTTCTAATTCTAATCGTTGAAGGTTATTCATGTTATCAATTCCTTTCTAGGTAAAATAAAAAAGCCCATGAAATTAATCATGGACACTACTTAGTATTTACTGGATTTAAAAAACTACTATAAGGAA
>NZ_JBIQOE010000005.1:0-20335 GCF_047739415.1 Mesobacillus sp.
AATCTATATAGAAAAAGTTTTTGTATTATAAATGTTTATTTATCCCATCCTATTTTTACGGATGGGTCGGGTTGAGACCTCTTTGTTGTGCCCTAAACCGCGGTTCCCGCTTTTTTCGGGCGGAGAAACCTCTCTGCTGCGATCGAAATCCGCGGTTCCCGCTTTTTTCAGGTGGAGAATCCTCTTTGCTTCGACCTAAATCCGCGGTCCCTCTCTTTTCCGGGCGGAGAAACAGCCTTCTTTTGACCGTAATTTTGGGTTTGCTCCACTTCAAACACATTCTTAATCTCTTTTAAACATAAAAAAAACGCCCGTTATTTAACGAGCGCTACTACTTCGATTTCCACCAAGGCATCCTTTGGCAGTCTTGCCACTTCTACTGTTGAGCGAGCTGGCTTATGCACATTGAAATACTCTGCATATACTTCATTCAACTGAGCGAATTCATCCATATTTTTGATGAAGACAGTTGCTTTTACGACTGTTTCAAGGGATGCACCTGCAGCCTCTAGAACAGCTTTCAAGTTTTTGAATACCTGATGAGTCTGGGCTTGGATATCTCCTTCGACCATTACACCCTCTGGAGTCAAAGGAATCTGGCCAGAGCTGTAGAAAAGATTGTTCACAACCACACCTTGCGAATATGGACCGATTGCGGCGGGCGCGTTTGAAGTCTGTACAATATTCATATTGTCACCTCGTCTATTTGTTATATGAACAACTATTCTCTGCGAGCGAAGTAATTTCCTTCACTCACGGTAATATTTCGTTCTTTTACGTCTACATCTGAAAGGCGTACGAGTGAGAGATACTCATCAACAAGTCTTTCCTCGATGTTCTCCGATTCAACCAGTACCGCTATTCCCGCTAACTCTGCATTAAACTCTTCAAGCAAGTTGATCATGCCATTAACGGTACCGCCTGCTTTCATGAAGTCATCGACAATCAGAACCTTCGAACCTTCTGCAAGGCTTCGCTTTGATAGCACCATCGTCTGGATTCTTTTTGAAGAGCCTGAAACATAATTGATGCTCACCGTTGACCCTTCCGTCACTTTGCTATCCCTTCTGACAATCACGACAGGGACATTCAAGTTGCTTGCAACTGCATAAGCGATGGGAATCCCTTTCGTAGCCACGGTCATCACAACCTCGATATCCTTTTCAGCAAAAGCAGATGCGAGCAGCCTTCCGACTTCCTGCACAATTGCTGGATTTCCGAGGATATCATTCATGTAAAGGTAACCGCCTGGCAGCAATCGATTAGGACTTGCCATCACGGTACACAGTTCATCGATTACCTTCCTCGCTTTTTCTTCACTGACATGGACATGGAACTTGACTCCCCCGGCAGCGCCAGGCACAGTCTGAAGGACACCGATTCCCCGCTGTTCAAATGTTTCTTTGATGATTCCGAGATCTTCACTGATCGAGGACTTTGCTGAACCATATTTTTCAGCAAAATAGGTCAACGGTACCAATTGGCGCGGATGTTCCAGTAGATAGGTAGTCATATCGATCAAACGCTCGCTGCGTCGAAATTTCATTCAAGAACCTCCAAAATCCGAATATTTAAGGTTAATATACCACCATTATACGGATTTAATCAAGAGTGTGGCGTTCTCCAAGCATTCTCACTGCAAATACTTGGTCACAAAACCCTCGCAGGCCGTTATAAATGCGATGCATCCGTGAATCATGAGCCACAAGGCTAAATACCGTCGGGCCGCTTCCACTCATCAAGACAGCATCTGCGCCGAACCGCTTCATTTGGTCCTTAATCTGCGCTACCTCTGGATAAAGCGAAAGCGTCACATCCTCCAAAACATTTCCGACACTGTTGCAGACTCCATTGAAATCTCCATTTTCAATCGCGGATATCATTTGCTTTGTAGGCGGATGCTGAACTTTCTCTACATTAAGGCGGCGATATACTTCTGCGGTCGATACACCGATAAACGGCTTCGCCAAAACAATCCAGCATGTCGGCGGGGCCGGCAGTTCCTTGATAATTTCCCCTCTGCCTGTTGCAAGCGCTGTTCCTCCGTAAACACAGAAAGAAACGTCTGAGCCAATTTCAGCGCCGAGCACGGCAAGCTCGTCCAATGACAGACCAAGCTTCCATAGCTTATTCAAGCCTCTTAACGTTGCCGCAGCGTCACTGCTGCCGCCAGCAAGGCCTGCCGCCACCGGAATAGTCTTCTCAATACCAATGAGAACACCTTGCTTCACCTGGAACCTCTCCTTCAACAGATGCGCTGCCTGGTAAGCAAGGTTCCGCTGGTCATCAGGAACAAACCGATTATGGGAATGGATCACGATCCTGTCTTCTTCTAGTAAACTAAGTTCGATGCGATCAGCCAAATCAATCGTCGTCATGACCATTTCCACCTCATGGTAACCGTCCGGACGTTTGTGCAAAACATCAAGGGACAAATTGATTTTTGCTGGCGCCTTCACTAAAACCTTCACAACTTCCACCTACTTTAAACGAATTCCACATTTTGTCCTATTTTACCACAAAAAGAATAGAAAAGCGCAAGCGCCTTGGTCAGCACCGACAAGCGCTGGAGGGCCACACAGTGAAGTCGCTTTTTTGACTTCATTGAGTGGACCGAAGTGACCTTGAGGGTTAGGCGCTAAAGCAAGACAATTATCTAATTCAAACAATACACTTTGAGTAAAATAAGTAAGACTCCTCTGCAAGAAACATTCCTTTATTTTATCATTTGCGTAATGGCGAATACAGTAATTTCACAAAGAATTAGTATTGCAGGAGGATACATGGAAGTTGCTCTCGGTTTCTATCCATGCAAAAAGCCGGAGCAATAGCCCCGGCACCGCGATGGATCTGAATTTTATTGGCAACTGCGAAAAACAGCTTTGTGGCAGTTTACAAAGAAATTTTCATCTGGGTCAGCGGTTCTGGTTGGCAAGCTGCTGTTCAGCCAGCTCGATGGCTCGCTTAACCATGTTACCTGCGTCCTTGGCCTTGATTCCGCCCCATCCCTCATTCTGGACGACATCATAAAAGCCAAGCTCCTTCGCAAGCTCTTCCTTCAACCTTTCAGACATAATCCCTCTTCTTCTGCCCATTACTACCATCTCCTTTCACCACCACGGTTACCTTAGTATTTTTGAAAAAAGAGGTTTTCATGTGCTCCTTATTTATCCTTCAATTAAGGAAATTTAGGCAAAATAAAAAGCAGTTAACCCGAGAGTTGACTGCCTGTACTGCATTGAGCCAAAAAATTAGCTCAAAGCTATTGATCCTGTTGTATCTTCAAAGAAGGTAATTTCCACTGTTTCAGTTAAAACATCTGCGTAGCTGTACGAAACACGTTCAAAAGCATTTTCATCCTGGTCAAGCTCGATGACGAAAACAGAAGGATAAGTTTCCGCTAACACGCCAGAACGTTCAATCGTCTTTCTCCGTCCTCCGTTGGCCTTTAGCATGAGTCTTTTTCCTAAGTTTGAATCAAGCGCTTTTTTGATATCCGATAATGTTTTTGGCATTCGGTCCACCTCACTGTGTAAAGTATAACACGCTGACACTATTTAGTCAAACAAAAACATAAATTATAACAGTACTCAAATTTAAAAGTCAATATATTTCGGTCTTCTTTTTCTTCTAATTTTCAACAATTTTAGAGTAGCCTTTAATGCGGTAAAATATGTACGAAAAAACAAAAAAACGCCGGACCGTATTTTATTCAGTCCGACGAATTTTTATTATATGGCATTCCTGTCCTTAATACTCCCTTTGTTTCGATACCGCCTAGACCCTTATCTCCCGTCAAAGTGTTTCGAAGTACATCCCACACATTAATGCGTTCCATGAATGGTGTAAAGCTGATTTTAGCAACAATATAAACTGGGTCAAGAGCATGGATATTGACTCTTGAAGGGGAACTGGCAAAATTGGCTCCAGCATGGATCAACGATTCAAAATGAGATTGGCACGCTCCAGCAAATATGACCAGCTGATCCAGATGTGGAACCTTCTTTCTGGCCTCTCTTACTGTCTGCACAAAATGCTTAGAATGACGATATGCATTCAGGTCGTCCATCGTTCCCTTAGACTTGGAATAAGCATCATGTCCTGTAATGACCAATATATCAGGTCGATAATAATCAATTAGCGATCCGACTTTATCAGGCATTTCTTTTTCATTGCAATGGAATCCATAAACAGGGACTCCTACTTTCTCATATAGTGTCAGGCACTTTTTTAAATAATTAGGATCCCCATCAATATGGAGCACCTTCCCAGGCATCTGAAAGTAGTTATATGACTTGCTGTAACCCTCAGTGGCTTCATATTCCTGTTTTTGCTGCAATAAGTCTACATCCTGCCTGAATAGCTTATATGACTGTTCTTCAAGTGAACGGAATTCCTTTGTCAGCCTCATGCGCATATTCGGATCTATTTTAATTAAATCTTCATAGGGCGCATCCGCAATCAATCGGAAATCCTCACCGTATAATATCGCGATTTTTTTGCCATGTTTCTCTCTGATATCGATAACCCGGAACATAATATCGCATTGATGCGAAACCCTGCCGACGATATCCATGAGGTTAATATTCATAATCCTCACTCCAATTGCCCCGCACACAGGCTGCGCTAAGTGGTATTCTTACATAAAATATGCAGATACCCATAGACATGTGCTTTTTCAGGCATTTGGAGTCTGGGTGACTAAATGGATAGTACTATTTAATTCCTAGCTTTTTTTTACCGTAAAAATAAAAAAGCCCGGAAATCTCCGGACTTTAGTGAAAATATGGATACAGCTCATTGCTCAATTTAGCAAATTCTTCTATCGTTAGTGTTTCTCCCCTGCGGGACTCTTGGACTCCTGCCTGCTGGAGCGCAGCTTGTATACTTTCTTTCTTCTGCTTTCCATCAGGCAGCTGGCTTGTCAGGTTATTCAAAATTGTCTTCCTTCGCTGTGCAAAACTTGATCTGGTGACGCGGAAGAAGAAGTCTTCATCTTTCACCTTCACCGGTGGCTCATCATGCAATGTCAATCTGATGACGGCTGAATCCACGTTTGGCTGTGGCATGAACACCGTTTTAGGAACAATCATCACTGTTTCAGCCTTTGTGTAATACTGGACTGCAATTGACAGTGAACCATATTCCTTCGTTCCAGGCTTGGCAGAGATTCTATCGCCAACCTCCTTTTGAAGCATACAGACAATTCCTCTAATCGGCAGCCTTTCCTCAAGCAGCTTCATCAGGATCGGCGTTGTTACGTAATATGGCAGGTTGGCAACGACCATAACATCTTCTTGCTTATCAAATTCCTGCGTCATCACAGCTTGAACATCTGCTTTCAATACGTCACTATGGATGACTTTTACGTTTGAATAAGGGGATAGTGTATCCTCCAATATCGGCAGCAGGCGCTGGTCGATTTCAAATGCAACAACTTTTTCCGCTCTTTTAGCCAACTGCTCAGTCAAAGCTCCAATTCCAGGGCCGATTTCTATCGCACCGCTATGTTCGGTTAACTCCGCATGGTCGACGATGCGGTTCAGGATATTTGTATCGATCAAAAAGTTCTGTCCAAGGCTCTTTTTAAAAGAAAAGCCGTATTTATCAAGTATTTCTTTCGTTCTCATCGGGGTCGCAATATCTTTATGCATTTTGTTCCTCCTTAAGGATTTCTGCCAGTGCCGCTGCGAAATCCTGTCTTTTCACCTGAAACATCATCAGACGCTTATGCAGCTGTTTCCCATTTGTATAACCAATACGCAGCAGTCTGCCAAGCTTTTCACGCCTCTCCCTGGAACCAGGCCCACCAATCAGACCCGAAACAATCAAGTCCTCCTGGGTAATCTCCTCGACCCCCTCTGCGTCCATTACCTGTGCATCTTTCAGCGCTTCACGGATCACCTCGGGAGATGCATGTTCTACACCAAGGCCCCTCCCGGATTTAGGCTTGGCCAATTCCTTTGGTATAAAAGCATGCTTGCAACCTGCAACCTGCTCTGAAATGGTTTTGCGGATTTTTTCGCCTGGAAAGTCAGGATCGGTAAAAACAATGACTCCCCGTTTCTCATGAGCATTTCGAATCCGTTCAATCGTATCCGCATTAATCGCTGACCCATTCGTTTCAATTGTATCCGCGTCAACAGCACGCCTGATCGCCGTTGTATCATCCTTGCCCTCAACTACAATGATTTCTTTTATTTTCATGGTTCCTCCAAGCAATGAGCATTGTTGATTCATTAAAGAAAATCTAAAAAAAATTTAAAAAAACTTTTGAAATAAATGAAACATATTTGAAATATAATCGTCTATATAGGTGTAAAGTTTTTTTCCGATTATGCTTTCTCTCTAAACTTTCATATGTAGATTTGTTTCCAGCCAGCGCATAGACCTCGAGTCGCCTACGCTTTTCTTATTATACCTTAAACGTAAAATGAAAAAACAAAAATGCAGAGGAAGATTCCCCTGCATCCATGAATTAATTTAGGATTTTAATTTTGACTCTCTTTCGGCCCCAGCGGTATGCATCCGCTTTTGATGCGAAAAAGACATCGATCTTATTCCCTTTGATAGCTGATCCTTTATCGGCAGCTATTGCATAGCCATATCCTTCAACATATACTTTTGTTCCTAAAGGAATAACTCTTGGATCTACTGCAATGACCTTGATATTAGGGTTTGCTCTCAGGTTGATACCAGTAGCCGTGTAGCCGGAGCAGCCGTTACAGTTAGCAGTGTACGCTGTGGAAGAAACATAGAATTCCTTTCCTGCCGGTTCACTTGAGCCACGGGATACTTGAGCTACGATGACCTTCGTTCCCATTGCCACGACTTTATCCTGTTTTTCTTTCAATTTCTTTTCACTGACCAGTTTTCTTGATACTTCTTTGCCGTTTTCAAGAATTACTTCATACTCCTTGGAAAGCAAGCCTTCCTGGCCTTCTGTTACGACTTTTTGTTTCCCTTTTTCCAGTTTGCTGTCATTTTTCGTAATGACTGCATAGCTAATTGGTTCTTCCACTACATCGGTGACTTTTTCAACTCGAATGACATTAATCACGGCATCTTTAGTGACGTTCTGCTTTAATGCAGGCTCAACACGGTCCATTTCGTTCAGTGTGATTCCTTGCTGTGATAAAAAGTCAGCGACCGTAGTCGAAGTCGACCAAACATCTTGCTCTTTTCCGCCTACTACAAGCTTGAGCGGGAAAGCTCTTTGAATGGCAATCTTCATATCTTGCTTTAATTTAGCGTCTGGGTTTTGGTTTAACTTGTCGTGTTCCTTTATAGCGATATTCTGTTCTTTCAGGAATTCCTCTACAGTATCGGCTGCTGTCCAATACGTTTTCTTTTCCTGATCTTGTATTAACTCTACCTGTCTTGCCGGCTTCCACACGATTGATAGGTTGTTTTTAACCTCCGTGTTTGCCGCCAGCGATAAATAATCCTCTGAGCGCAATGAGATATTGAGATCATTAAATATATCTTGGATAGTATTAGCGTGTGTTTTAATGACTCTTTCTTCGCCATCCAGTGTCAATGCGACTGTCTTTTTGGTCCCTTCATACATGAAGAACCCAAGAGCAGCGGCAAAAACTACGAAACTAGCAGAAAAAATCACCAGTTTCTTCTTACTCAAAGTCTTGGAAAACAGGTTTTTCATACTATTAATCACGATGAAAAACGCCTCCTCTTCTCGGAGTGATTATAAAGATATTGTTGCCGACTTGTCAACCCAGACACCCTTGCCAAGCGTAGTCCCTATTATGCAAGATGCTCCATAAAAAGAAAAGCAAGAGTTATCGACACGGTTATCCTATGTCGCAAGTGAGACATGTAGAACTTTTTAGAAACATAAAAAGTTTGGACAACCTTGTTGAAAAATCGACAACATTCTTTATCACTTTATGCCGAATAATTTTTTTGCATTTCTGGCTGTTTCTTCTGCCACTTCCTCAAGAGTTAACCCTTTCAGTTCTGCAATTTGTTGTGCTACCAATTTTACATATGCTGGTTCATTTCTTTTTCCGCGATATGGATGCGGAGTCAGGTATGGGCAGTCTGTTTCGACCAAAAGACGGTCTAATGGGATTGCCTCTGCCACTTCCTTCGGTTTTTTAGCATTTTTAAAAGTAACAGGCCCGCCAAGCGAAATTAAGAAATCCATTTCAATGCATTCAAGTGCTGTTTCCACGCTGCCGCTGAAACAGTGCATGATCCCGCCTACTTCCCCGGCATTCTCTTCCTTTAAAATCTCTACTATGTCTGCTGTTGCATCACGATTATGTATGATAATAGGAAGCTGCACTTCTTTTGCCAGTCTGATTTGTTTGCGGAAGACCTCTTTCTGGATTTCCTTCGGTGACTTGTCCCAGTAGTAATCAAGACCCATTTCCCCAAGTGCCACAACCTTCGGATGGCTTGCCAATTCTTTCAGCCAGTCCAAATGCTCCTGGGTCATACCGATTGCATCGACTGGATGCCAACCTACACTCGCATAAAGAAAGTCATAGCTTTCGGCGAGCTCTAGTGCTTTTTTTATCGTTATTTCATCGAAACCGACAACCACCATATTCGTAACACCTTCAGCAATTGCACGGTCAATGACCTCCTGTAGATCTTCGTTGAATTGTTCTGCGTTTAAGTGCACGTGTGTATCAAAAAGCATGTCAAAACTCCTTTGCAGCATTGCCCTGCAGTTTCATTCTAATCATACCTGACAAAAGGTTGAATAGGATGACTGCGATGTTCTTATTATTGTGATAAAGATGTGTCGATATCATAACTTTTTTTCAATGTAAAGGTCAAATCTTTGCAACTGTTTTCATAAAAACCCGACAATCGTCGGGAGTGGTTGCTAACTAACTCTCTTTACTATCATAAATCACTCTATTAAAAAAATTGCCTTTTTAACACAAAAAACCTGAAAATGTTACACATGAAACATTTTCAGGTTTAAATAGATTATTTGACTTTCGCACCTACTGACAGTGAATCATCTACGGTCGCCAATGACATGACACCGTCTTTTTCCCCTGCCAGGATCATTCCCTCGGAAAGCTCCCCGCGGAGTTTGACCGGCTTGAGGTTCGTCACGCAAATCACCTTTTTGCCGACGAGGTCTTCCGGTTTGTAGTACTTCGCGATGCCAGAAACAACCTGGCGCTTTTCATAGCCAAGATCCAATTGAAGCTTCAGAAGCTTATCAGCCTTCTTGACTGGTTCTGCATGGATGACTTTCGCTACACGCAGTTCAACCTTCATGAAGTCATCAATTGTGATTTCATCCTGAATTTCAGGCTTTTCTTCCTCCACAAGTGTCGCCGGAGCAGATCCCTGCATTTTCTCCTTGATGAATTCAACTTCTTCCTTCAATTCAAGGCGCGGGAAGATTGGCTCTCCTTGAACAACTTTTGTACCAGCAGGAATCTGGCCGAATTCCTCTAAGCTTTCCCATGTCTGAAGTCCTTCGGATCCCACATTCAGCTGTGCAAAGATTTTATCAGGAGTTCTTGTCAGGAATGGCTTCAATAGAACGGCCACTCTTCTCAATGATTCAGCAAGGTGAACCATTACATCGGCCAGGGCTGCTTTCTTTTCTTCATCCTTCGCAAGCACCCAAGGCTGTGTTTCATCGATGAATTTATTGCAGCGGCTGATCAATTGCCATACGGAAGTAAGCGCCACGGAAAATTCCATCTTCTCCATTGCCTCTTCGTACTTTCGGACGGTCTCTTTATTCATTTCAAGCAGTTGCTTTTCATATTCCGCTTCAGAGCCATTGTACGCTGGAATTTTACCGTCGAAATACTTATTGATCATTGCTACCGTTCTGTTCAACAGGTTTCCAAGGTCATTCGCAAGGTCAAAGTTGATCCTTTCGACAAATCCTTCAGGAGTGAATACACCATCAGAACCAAATGGAACTTCACGGAGCAGGTAGTAACGAAGCGCATCAAGACCATATCGGTCAATCAGTGTAACCGGGTCGACAACATTCCCCTTGGATTTCGACATTTTTCCGTCCTTCATCAAAAGCCAGCCATGGGCGAAAACTTTTTTAGGGAGTGGAAGGTCAAGAGCCATCAACATGATTGGCCAATAAATTGTATGGAAGCGGACGATTTCCTTGCCGACAAGATGGACATCCGCAGGCCAGTAATTCAAGTACTTGGAATCATCGTCGGTTCCGTAGCCAAGAGCCGTGATATAGTTCGACAATGCATCGATCCATACATAAATGACATGCTTCGGGTCACCAGGGACCTTGACCCCCCAATCAAACGTTGTACGGGATACAGCCAAGTCCTCAAGACCAGGCTTAATGAAGTTATTAATCATTTCATTTTTACGAGATTCCGGCTGAATGAAGTCGGGGTTTTCTTCATAATATTTCAGCAGCCTGTCTGCGTATTTGCTCATTTTGAAGAAGTACGACTCTTCCTTAACCTTTTCGACAGGACGGCCGCAATCCGGGCAGTTGCCATCTTCAAGCTGTCTGTCTGTGTAGAAGGATTCGCATGGAGTGCAGTACCAGCCTTCATATTGGTCAAGATAGATATCTCCCTGCTCAAGAAGCTGAGCGAAAATTTTCTCGACAATCTGTTTGTGGCGGTCCTGAGTCGTACGGATAAAATCATTGTAGGAAATATCCAGCTTGCCCCAAAGCTCCTGGATGCCTTCTACGATTTCATCTACATATTGCTGCGGAGTGATGCTCTTCGCCTCAGCATTTCGCTGGATTTTTTGACCGTGCTCATCCGTGCCTGTCAAGTACATGACATCATAGCCGCGCAGTCTCTTATAGCGTGCCATTGCATCACCAGCTACTGTCGTATAAGCATGGCCAATATGTAAATTGCCGCTCGGATAATAAATCGGGGTTGTAAGATAAAAGGTTTTCAGTTTCTCTTCCATGAAGATCCTCCTTAACTAAAACTGCTAGTTCATTCTAATAGTAGTTATTATACCAGCTAATGCCCTAGGATTCATAACACTTTAATGTAAAACAAAGGCGCATTGATAGTCGTTTTACACATTCTTTTATTCAGTTCATCCAAAGGCAAAGAAAAAAGAGGGATTTTTTTAAAAAATTCTCCACTACGGACATTCTCCCTATAAAGTTTACGTATTTTGTCAGTAGAGAATTTGATTTGCTTATATTCCTAACATCTTTATCAAAAAAGCCCCGCCTTATTTTTTGGCAGGAGCTTAATAACCGATTTTCAAAGTAAAAGATTGATAATCTGCATAATAAAATCATAACCAAATCCATAAAGAGAATATACCTGTTTACAAAATTATGTACATGCCATCAAGAGTTTGTCGAAATTGTGACATTTTGTCGAATGATATTGTAGAATTTTGTCGAATCGCGCACCAATTACTATTCTCCTATAATATTTTTCTTGTATTCTTAAGTCGATAAAACTGTACCACTCCTTACCCTCTCTTGTCTTCCCTATTCAAAACCCTTGGTATGAAAAGGTTTCCTCATTATGTTAAAATTTGTTAACAGAAGAAAAATAAAATAATTGACGGTTATTGGAATCGCTGGTATTATAAAACCAATAAGAGAAAAATGTCGAAAAATGACGAACTTAATATAAGGGAAAATGAGAGGAGATAGTTTATTATGAAATCTACTGGTATCGTACGTAAAGTTGATGAGCTTGGCCGTGTGGTAATTCCAATCGAACTTAGAAGGACTCTTGGCATCGCAGAAAAGGATGCTTTGGAAATTTATGTTGATGATGATCGCATCATCCTTAAGAAGTACAAGCCAAACATGACTTGCCACATCACTGGTGAAGTTTCTGACAACAACATCACATTGGCAGGCGGCAAGCTGATCCTTAGCCGTGAGGGTGCTGAACAGCTTCTTCAAGAAATCCAGGGAAGCTTCGAACCTGTAAAAGCATAAATCTAATACTCAAGGCCGTGGACAAATCCACGGCCTTTTTTTATATGTGTTATTTATGCACTATTCTTTAATATGATACGCCTGGTATACCTCTCGCTTTTGCATGCCTCTATCTTTTGCTGTTTGCTTAATTGCATCCTTAGAGTTCATTTGTCCATTAGAAATATAATGTTCTACATGCTCTTCCAGGCTTAATTTCTCCCACCATTGGTCCTCTTCCTCGGCAATGGCATCAGGAGAAGCTCCTTCGATGATCAATACAAATTCCCCGCGGACTTCTTCTGCCTCTGCCCATGCCATTGCCTCAGAAATCGTTCCTCTTAGGAACTCCTCATATTTCTTCGTCAGTTCACGGCAAAGGACGATTTTCCGGTCGCCAAGACCATCAAGCATCAGCGATAGCGTTTCCTTCAAACGATGAGGAGACTCATAAAGGACGATTGTTGCAGTTTGCTTCGCTAGCAGCTCAAGTTCCTTCTTCTTATCCTTTTTTCCCCTCTGGAGGAATCCATAATAATAGAATGGCTGAGGAAGAATGCCAGAAGCAATCAAAGCTGTCAAGGCAGCATTCGCCCCTGGAAGCGGTACGACAGTCAATCCTGCGGCGATTGCTTCGGCCACCAATTCTGTACCCGGATCAGAAATGGTTGGCATTCCGGCATCGCTGACAAGCGCGACCTTTGCTCCCTCCTTGATCTTTTCAATCAATTTATAACCGCTGCTTTCCTTATTATGTTCATGATAGCTTGTAACGGGCGTTTCAATTTCAAAATAGTTACATAGCTTTTTCGTGTTCCTTGTATCCTCCGCCGCAATCCAATCGGCTTCTTTCATGATCCTGATCGCCCTGAATGTCATGTCCTCAAGGTTCCCGATAGGAGTTGGCACAAGATAAAGAATCCCTTTTTCATGCTCCCGTTCAAAGCTTTTCTGCTGTTGCATGTATATCACCCGTTTCTATGCGCTTATTTGCTTCCATATAACATCTCTTTTATAACTGGGGTATACTCATTATTTTCATCATATACCGTCAATGGCTCGAGAATTTTAAGGTCAGGGCTTCCATCCTTAATCGCCTCTACCAAAAGCATATTCGCTTCTTTCCCGGCTTTTGGATAAACAAACTGGATTCGCTTAGGCTCAAGACGGTATTTTCTCATGATTTCGATGATATCGATCAACCTGCCTGGACGGTGGACAAACGCAACCTTCCCACCCTGTTTTACAAGCTGGCTCGATGATCTAATCGCATCCTCAAGTGTGCAAAGTATCTCATGGCGCGCAATCGCCAAATGTTCATTCACATTTATTTCTTCCTTCGAAGGTGTAGGAAAATAAGGAGGATTGCATGTCACGACATCATATTTCTCGTAGCCAAGCTCTTTGGGCGCATCCTTTAGGTCACCATGAATCATATGTAAACGATCCTCAAGATTATTATAATCAATACTTCGGACTGCCATATCGTACAACCGTTCCTGAATCTCTACCCCCGTGATACTTCCCTTTGTCCTAGCGCTTAAAAATAATGGAATCACACCATTGCCGCTGCAAAGGTCGACAATCTTGCCTTTTTGGATTGGCACCCAGACAAACCTCGCAAGCAGGACAGCATCCAGCGAAAATGAAAATACATTCGGACTCTGGATAATCCTTAACTCCTCCGCCAATAAATAATCCAATCGTTCATCTTCCCGTAAATTAACCATTGTAGTTATTTCCTCCATACACATATGTTCAATGCCTGGGCAGCTTCGATCAATGACCCTTTGGCTTTAATATTATAAAAATAGCCTTCCCTAATTAAGGAAGGCTGCCAATTATTTTTTATTAAGAAAGGATAGACAGAACAGACAATCCTCTTTGCGGGGGCTTCCAAAGTGCAGATTGCAGATATGGAATCCTTCCTGATATAGACGGGCAAGATTGTCGTAGCCTTCACCGATGTCGACTACATTTTTATCGCCCTGAGCCTGATTGCTGTTTTCCTTACCGCTTTTCTTAATGGTTGGATCTTTTTTACCAATAGTTTGATCCAGACGGCGTCTTATATGCTCATTTTCCAGCTTTAATGCATTATTCTCTTCCAGAACCTCTGCTAAATGCTGTTTTAACTCACCAAGCTGACGGTATAAATCACCAATCTGCGATTCCATATTACTTACTGAGTCAAAGATATCTTTTTTATCCACCTGTTCCACCCCATTAATCTGTGGATGATTGCAACGATACAGCTCCTGCTTCCTGTATTTCTTCAAGTGTATATTCCAGCACACGTTCCTGGCCAGGTATATCGACTTTCATGACTCGTTCCAGGATGTTAAGCCCGACTACCCTTCCAGGTCCATCAGGTGTAACAATCGTTTCACCCAGGTCAGGCAGTTGCTCTTTAGCTGTTTCATATTCGTCGTTCTCATATTTCAAACAGCACATGAGCCTGCCGCATAGACCGGAAATCTTCGTCGGGTTAAGGGAGAGGTTTTGATCCTTGGCCATCTTGATTGAAACTGGATCAAAGTCCCCGAGGAACGTTGAACAGCAAAGCATTCTGCCGCATGGTCCTATTCCGCCTAGCATTTTCGCTTCATCCCTTACGCCAATCTGGCGCAGTTCAATCCTTGTCCGGAAAATCGAGGCCAAGTCCTTGACCAATTCCCGGAAATCGACGCGGCCGTCAGCCGTGAAGTAGAAAATGACTTTATTGCGGTCAAATGTATATTCAACATCAACAAGCTTCATATCAAGCTGATGTTCATTCACTTTATCACTGCAAACGTCGTACGCTTCCTTTGCAGCCGTTTTGTTCTCCTCGACAATGAGACGATCCTTCTGATCTGCAATTCTGACTACCTTTTTCAGAGGCAGGACTACATCCTTTTCGCCGACCTGTTTACGGGGAGTTACCACTCTGCCGTACTCAACGCCCCTTACAGTTTCGACAATGACGAATTCGTCCTTTTGAATTGAGAGATCGCCGGGATCAAAATAATAAATCTTCCCCGCTTTCTTGAAGCGGACACCTACTACATCATACAAGTGTAGATCCCTCCTGCAATTTTAACACCAGCTCCTCCATGAGCAGCTGGGGATTCATATTGGCATGCAGCTTCCTCTTCGCCTCCAGAATGGCTGCCATTTGTTCGGTAAGACGCCGTCCGGATGTCTGTAATGCAAACTGTTCTAAACGTGAGCTTTCGTTTAGATAAACAACCTGGTCTTTCTTGCCAAGCTGAATGTATAATAAATCCTTAAAAATAAGAAGTAATAAATCCAAACCACGATCAATTTGTTCTTTCTCTTTGAAGTGCATAAACCAGTTCTCTTGAAGCGCGACCATAGCTTCAAGGGAATTCTTCTTCAGCACTTCATATAATTTTAACACTATTTTTTGTGCTTGTGCAAACCAATCATCATTACTTATCTCTAAAGCTTCTTCCAAATTATTGGTTAGTTGTGCCAACAAGGGTGCCATTTGCGGTTGTATCCCATTGGCAATCAATTGTTCTGCCATATTTTTAGGAGATAACGGGGTGAAATTGATCAACTGGCATCTCGATAAAATCGTCGGCAGCATTTGCTGGGCCTGCTCGGTGATCAATACAGCAACAGTTCCCGCATGCGGTTCCTCAAGGAATTTCAGCAGACTGTTCGCCGCATTTGTCGTCATCCGATCGGCATGTACAATCGTGTAAAGTTTATTCTTTGACTCTACACCTGTTTTTGAAAACTCTTCCTGCAGCTGCTGGATTTGTCCTTTCTTGATCGACAGGCCATCCGGCTCGACAAGGTGGATATCCGGATGGTTGCCATGGTTGATCCTTTTGCAGTTCAAGCAGCTTTCACAAGGCTTATAGCCATCAACCGGAGCATGGCAATTGATGCTCTTGGCAAGAAGAATACTAATCTCCTTTTTGCCAGTGCCCCTCATTCCTTCAAATAAATACGCATGGGCTATTCGATTTTTCAGGATGCTGTTTTTAATCATTTTCAAAACATTCGGCTGAAGTTTCTCCAGCTCGTCCCACGTCTTTGCCAATGCGATCACTCACTTACGTATATAAATTGATCAACAAGCCTTTGATTTCCCCAATTTTACCGAGAATATCAATCTGTTCATCTTTATTATCCATTAACTCTTCTGTCAACTCCACGAGCTTTTCATCAATTGTTTCTACAAGCTTCAGCGACCTGCCCTCGCCATATTGGTTCCAACTATGCGAGTGCTTTAGCTCCATTCCAAAGTTGACGGTTTCTTTTACGAATTGCTTAACTAGTGTCTTGAACTTGGCCAGGTCCTTGAACGTTCTCGACCTCGCAAGTCTTTCACCGGCAGATTCGACTTCCTTCATTAATTGCTGCAGCTGTCCAAGCTGCATTTTATGTTCCTGTTTCTGCACAAGTTCATTGAACTTGATTCCGCCCCCAGGCTGTTGTTTTTGATCCTGGCGAACTTTATCTATGTTAAGGCGCATATCCTGATTAATTTTCATCTCTTGCTAAACCTCCGGGTACTTCCCGTTAAAATTGATGAAACTGCTCAACAGGCAATACGAATACAGTCGCCCCGCCAACTTCTACTTCAACCGGGTAAGGGACATATGAATCCGCATTCCCTCCCATCGGCGAAACAGGTGCCACAAGCTGGTCACGAGATTTACAGTTATCCCTGATGACCTCCAAAGCCTTTTCTACCCTGATGTCTTCAGTTCCTATGATAAAAGTGGTGTTTCCTGACTTCAGGAATCCTCCAGTACTAGCCATCTTTGTTGCACGAAAATTATGATCTACTAATGCATTGGACAGACGGTTGCTATCCTGGTCCTGGACTACAGCTAAAATTAACTTCATTCATTATCCCCCTAGGCTTTATTATAGACTTGCTGCTTCAAAACCAAAGGTGCAGATTGGTTCAAACGCAACTATCTTATCGAAAAAGTGTTTTTTCATTCCGTTACATTTGTATGTTTATTATAACAGGATTCATGTGACAAGACATGATATAAACATAAAATACCATTGCCTTCCAGATAAAATTCACTTATCTGTATAACGAGTGGTTTTATTCGCAAATTCCAGTGCTTTATTCGCAAAAATAACCTTTTATTCGCAAACTTACGGGGTTTATTCGCAAAAAACATCCTCTTATTCGCAAACTGGAAAAATTACCAATTAAAAACAAGCCTGATCGAAACCCAGGCTTGTTGTTCTGCATATTAGCTATTCAATAACTCTTTAATTTTAGCTTCAGCTTGTTTGTAAACTGCTGCTAATTCCTTTGAAGCATCGATTTGGGCAATCCTGTCCGGGAATCTCTCGGCGATAATCATATAGCCTTCCCTCACCTTTTGGTGGAATTCGAGCTTCTCCATGTCCAGACGATTGACTTCGCGTCCCTTGTTTTTATTGATCCTTTCCAGCCCAATCTCTGGTGCGACATCAAAGTATAGAGTCATTGCTGGCATCATATTTTCTATCGCAAATTCGTTGATTGAGTAGACCTCATCAATACCCAGACCACGAGCATGTCCCTGGTAGGCAAGCGAACTATCAACAAACCGATCACACAAGACGACTTTCCCTGCGTTTAGAGCAGGCTTTACCTTTTCGGCAAGATGCTGCCTTCTCGCCGCTGCGTATAAAAGTGCTTCCGTACGCGGATCCATTGCCGTATTTTCCGGATCAAGGATGACTTTCCTGATTTGTTCGGCAATATCGATGCCGCCAGGCTCACGTGTGGCCACCACGGCGTATCCTTCCTTTTCGAGATTTTCAGCAAGCATCTGAAGGATTGTTGTCTTTCCAGAACCATCCGGACCTTCTATCGTAATAAATATTCCCTTTTCCAATTTTAAAGCCCCCAACTCTTAAACACTTTTATTTTACCAGCATGCAAATATTCTCCGCCCTGGATTTTCGCTTCTTTAACTCTCAAAAATGAGATTGTTTCTATATCATCTTCTGTCACAACTTCCCCCGGGAGACAAAGCGGAATGCCCGGTGGATACGGAATGATTTGCTCAGCACAGACCCTCCCAGCAGAACTCTGCAACGAGACATATTCTGTCTGCAGAAGATCCATTTCATTATAACTGACCTTTAAAGTTGAAATACTTTTATGAACGACCTTTGAGTCAGGTTTATTTTTTCCGTCAGGCATAGTACTTACAACCTTAGCAATCTTTTCAGCTGCTTCTTGCAAGTGATGCTTCATGCCATGCTTCATTAAAGGAAGGACAAGCAGCACATTATAAGGGTCTGCGAGTTCCGTATATATCCCTCCTGATTCAAGCCTGGATTGCAGCTCGAAACCAGACCAGGCACCCTTTGACTGGATGGTTAATTTTAGCGGGTCGTCATGCTGCAATATACGGATCGTCCCTAGCGTCTGCAGCTTTTTTTTGAATGCCTCAATCTCCTCTTTCAAATACAAAATATCTTCCTTGCTATAAGTACCCAAATAAAGGCGCGCCAAATCAAGGGAAGCCATCAGTGGATAAGAGGGGCTGCTGGACTGCAGAGCCTGCAAATAGAACTTCAGCTTACTAAGTGACACACGTTTCGTCTGATAATGAAGGAAGGCTCCCATTGTCATCGCTGGCAATGTCTTATGGGCAGACTGTACGACAATATCGGCCCCGAGTTCAACGGCAGAAGCCGGAAAATAATCCCCTGCGATAAAATGGACACCATGAGCCTCATCCACCAAAACAATAAGGCCATGCTCATGAGCCAAATCTATAATGCTTTTAAGATCATATGTCAGTCCGTAATAATTAGGGTAGGTTAGGATAAGGGCCTTTGCATTTGGATATTGACTGATTGCTGATTTAACTTCTTCCATACATAACCCGGCAGCTACTCCGTATTCTCCGTTATATCCAGGACTAATGAATACAGGTTTAGCTTTTGCGAGTCTTATAGCATTCATGATGGATTTATGCGAATTGCGCTGGACAAGCACCAGATCATCCTCATTAACCGCAGCCATGATCATCGCAAGATTCCCGACAGTTGATCCATTTATTAAAAAAAAGCTTTTATCCGTTTTATATAAATCCCTAAGCAATTCTTCAGCTTCAAAAATAACTCCCTCTGGTGAATGAAGGTCATCCAATCCCGTTATTTCTGTTGCATCGATTTTTAAAATTTGATTAAAGAAGGCTTGTCCCTCTTCGGGAAAAAAAGCACCATTTTTGTGCCCTGGTACATGAAACGATAGAGGGCTTCCGTTTATATGATTAACCAATTTAGAGTACAAGGGTGTTTTGGATTGATCCATAGTCTCACCTATATAAATAAATTCACACCTATCTATTCTAACACTGTTTTTTAGCAAAAAAAATAAAAGCCCAAAATGAGCTTTTAACTGTAAATGCCAGGTTTCGTTACTTTCCTTAGCTTTTCTACGTAATATTTATATTTAGGATCACTCGTATCTGTCTTGATCATGATGCTCTCACAGTCTGTGCATATAAAAGAAGTATACAGGTGTATGCCAGCACTTTTTGTCTGTTCGCAAATCACACACGTTTCCCCAATTTGATTTTTAGCTAAAAGCGAACCCAAATTCTCCACCTCCGTACACCTATTGTTGCCAGGAGCGTTTTTTTGTATACAATTTTCCGAATAATATTTCAGGAAGTTTAGTTGTTTTATATTTTATGATTGACATTCGGTTTCCTTGTATGTCTTATAACAATTTAGGTTGGTTTATTATTTAATTGAGCTGTCGCTAGGTGAAAACAGGGGAGTGTTCTTATGTTTTTTCATATTATGGAAGCTTGAGGATGTTAATTGAAGCTCCAGGACGACATTTTTGTGAAATTTTATGATAAATATTCACCGTTTGAAAATGATTTGCACGTGTAAAGTGCCCAGAGAGAGGTTCATCAGGATCAATTATATGTTTTATTGGCGATTTTTCAATTTTATCGACCACATTTTTAAATTTATCGGCGGATTTGCCAATATATCGACCATATTCATGAATATATCGACCACTTTTGCAAAGATATCGACCAGCATAAAAAAGAGGCACAATTGGTGCCGGTAACTAAGTTTTGTTTGATGGTTAATGATTATACTTTTTAAAAGTAAAAAAAGAACAGCCATTACAGCTGTTCTTTCATTGTGCCCGGCGGCGTCCTACTCTCACAGGGGGAAACCCCCAACTACCATCGGCGCTGAGAAGCTTAACTTCCGTGTTCGGTATGGGAACGGGTGTGACCTTCTCGCCATCGCCACCAGACTATTTGGTTTGAGGATTTGCGCCCTCAAAACTAGATAATGTTGTAAGAAGAATAAGAAGAAACGAGTAATCTATTTTGGTTAAGTCCTCGAACGATTAGTATCAGTCAGCTCCACACGTCACCGCGCTTCCACCTCTGACCTATCAACCTGATCATCTTTCAG
>NZ_JBIQOE010000006.1:0-4786 GCF_047739415.1 Mesobacillus sp.
TACCTTCAAAACTAGCAGCAAGAAAAGCAATTAGGTTAAGCCCTCGACCGATTAGTATCCGTCAGCTCCATACCTTACGGTACTTCCACACCGGACCTATCAACCTTATCATCTTTAAGGGGTCTTACTGGACTAACTCCATGGGAAATCTCATCTTGAGGGGGGCTTCACGCTTAGATGCTTTCAGCGCTTATCCCTTCCACACTTAGCTACCCAGCGATGCGCCTGGCGGCACAACTGGTACACCAGCGGTGTGTCCATCCCGGTCCTCTCGTACTAAGGACAGCTCCTCTCAAATTTCCTACGCCCGCGACAGATAGGGACCGAACTGTCTCACGACGTTCTGAACCCAGCTCGCGTACCGCTTTAATGGGCGAACAGCCCAACCCTTGGGACCTACTTCAGCCCCAGGATGCGATGAGCCGACATCGAGGTGCCAAACCTCCCCGTCGATGTGGACTCTTGGGGGAGATAAGCCTGTTATCCCCAGGGTAGCTTTTATCCGTTGAGCGATGGCCCTTCCATGCGGAACCACCGGATCACTAAGCCCGACTTTCGTCCCTGCTCGACTTGTATGTCTCGCAGTCAAGCTCCCTTCTGCCTTTACACTCTGCGAATGATTTCCAACCATTCTGAGGGAACCTTTGGGCGCCTCCGTTACTCTTTAGGAGGCGACCGCCCCAGTCAAACTGCCCACCTGACACGGTCCCTCATCCCGTTTAGGGATGTAGGTTAGAATTTCAATACGATCAGGGTGGTATCCCACCGTTGCCTCCACCGAACCTGGCGGTCCGGCTTCTATGGCTCCCACCTATCCTGTACAAATCGTACCAAAATCCAATATCAGGCTACAGTAAAGCTCCATGGGGTCTTTCCGTCTTGTCGCGGGTAACCTGCATCTTCACAGGTATTACAATTTCACCGGGTCTCTCGTTGAGACAGTGCCCAAATCGTTACGCCATTCGTGCGGGTCAGAACTTACCTGACAAGGAATTTCGCTACCTTAGGACCGTTATAGTTACGGCCGCCGTTTACTGGGGCTTCGGTTCAAAGCTTCGTCACTTAATGTCACTAACCTCTCCCCTTAACCTTCCAGCACCGGGCAGGCGTCAGCCCCTATACTTCGCCTTGCGGCTTTGCAGAGACCTGTGTTTTTGCTAAACAGTCGCTTGGGCCTATTCACTGCGGCCTCCTCGGGCTTTCACCCTATCGAGGCACCCCTTCTCCCGAAGTTACGGGGTCATTTTGCCGAGTTCCTTAACGAGAGTTCTCCCGAGCGCCTTAGGATTCTCTCCTCACCCACCTGTGTCGGTTTACGGTACGGGTACCTTCCTCCTCACTAGAGGCTTTTCTTGGCAGTATGAAATCAGGGACTTCGGTACTTTATTTTTCCCTCGCCATCACGGCCTAGCCTTAAGTCTACGGATTTGCCTATAGACTCAGCCTCACCGCTTGGACGTGCATTTCCAATAGCACGCTTCCCCTATCCTTCTGCGTCCCCCCATCGTTCAAACGGAGGAAAGGTAGTACAGGAATTTCAACCTGTTGTCCATCGCCTACGCCTTTCGGCCTCAGCTTAGGTCCCGACTAACCCTGAGCGGACGAGCCTTCCTCAGGAAACCTTAGGTTTTCGGCGGACAAGATTCTCACTTGTCTTTTCGCTACTCATACCGGCATTCTCACTTCTTATCGCTCCACCGCTCCTTTCGGTACGACTTCTATGCAATAAGAACGCTCCCCTACCACTGTGCCGTACGGCACAATCCATAGCTTCGGTGATACGTTTAGCCCCGGTACATTTTCGGCGCAGAGTCACTCGACCAGTGAGCTATTACGCACTCTTTGAATGGTGGCTGCTTCTAAGCCAACATCCTGGTTGTCTGTGCAACTCCACATCCTTTTCCACTTAACGTATACTTGGGGACCTTAGCTGATGGTCTGGGCTGTTTCCCTTTTGACGACGGATCTTAGCACTCGCCGTCTGACTCCTGAAGATAAATCTTTGGCATTCGGAGTTTGACTGAGTTCGGTAACCCGATGAGGGCCCCTAGCCCAATCAGTGCTCTACCTCCAAGATTCTTACTCCAAGGCTAGCCCTAAAGCTATTTCGGGGAGAACCAGCTATCTCCGAGTTCGATTGGAATTTCACCGCTACCCACACCTCATCCCCTAGTTTTTCAACACTAGTGGGTTCGGGCCTCCAGTGAGTGTTACCTCACCTTCACCCTGGACATGGGTAGATCACACGGTTTCGGGTCTACGACTACGTACTTTCGCCCTTTTAAGACTCGCTTTCGCTACGGCTCCAGCTCTTCACTTTAACCTTGCACGCAATCGTAACTCGCCGGTTCATTCTACAAAAGGCACGCTGTCACACCTCCCGGGTCCCCGCGAAAGTAACACTTTCATGGGTGGGAATGGTGCTCCAACTGTTTGTAAGCACACGGTTTCAGGTTCTTTTTCACTCCCCTCCCGGGGTGCTTTTCACCTTTCCCTCACGGTACTGTTTCACTATCGGTTGCTAGGGAGTATTTAGCCTTAGGAGATGGTCCTCCCAGATTCCGACGGGGTTTCACGTGTCCCGCCGTACTCGGGGTCTGTCTTGGAGAAAGGATGATTTTGCTTACGCGGCTGTTACGCTCTTTGGCCAGCCTTTCCAGACTTGTTCAACTACCATCCTTTTTTCTTACTCCACATAAGACGCCCCACGACCCCGATACCCGTAGGTATCGGTTTAGGCTGTTCCCTTTTCGCTCGCCGCTACTTAGGGAATCGCACTCAAGTCCCACCAAAGTGACGGAAAGCTTTGTAGCTTTTTCCGACTACTTTGGTGGGGCCCAAGTTTCTTTGCTTTCTCTTCCTCAGGGTACTTAGATGTTTCAGTTCCCCTGGTTGCCTCCTCATCCCCTATGTGTTCAGGGATGGGTATACTTCCATTACGAAGTATGGGTTCCCCCATTCGGAAATCCCCGGATCGATGCTTACTTACAGCTCCCCGAGGCATATCGGTGTTCGTCCCGTCCTTCTTCGGCTCCTAGCACCAAGGCATCCACCGTGCGCTCTTTGTAGCTTAACCTATTTTTGCCTTGCTTTTCTTGCTATCTAGTTTTCAAGGTACAACAATGCGCTTGATGCGCTAATATGAAAGGAATTATCCACTTGGGATCATTACTCTTTCAAAACTAAACAGTGTAAAAAGCCTCTCATCCGTAAGGATGAGTATTTCTCCATAGAAAGGAGGTGATCCAGCCGCACCTTCCGATACGGCTACCTTGTTACGACTTCACCCCAATCATCTACCCCACCTTCGGCGGCTGGCTCCTTGCGGTTACCTCACCGACTTCGGGTGTTGCAAACTCTCGTGGTGTGACGGGCGGTGTGTACAAGGCCCGGGAACGTATTCACCGCGGCATGCTGATCCGCGATTACTAGCAATTCCGGCTTCATGTAGGCGAGTTGCAGCCTACAATCCGAACTGAGACTGGTTTTTTGGGATTGGCTCCACCTCACGGCTTCGCTACCCTTTGTACCAGCCATTGTAGCACGTGTGTAGCCCAGGACATAAGGGGCATGATGATTTGACGTCATCCCCACCTTCCTCCGGTTTGTCACCGGCAGTCACCTTAGAGTGCCCATCTGAATGCTGGCAACTAAGATTAAGGGTTGCGCTCGTTGCGGGACTTAACCCAACATCTCACGACACGAGCTGACGACAACCATGCACCACCTGTCACCGTTGTCCCCGAAGGGAAAGGTCTATCTCTAGACCAGGCAACGGGATGTCAAGCCCTGGTAAGGTTCTTCGCGTTGCTTCGAATTAAACCACATGCTCCACTGCTTGTGCGGGCCCCCGTCAATTCCTTTGAGTTTCAGCCTTGCGGCCGTACTCCCCAGGCGGAGTGCTTAATGTGTTAACTTCGGCACTAAGGGTATCGAAACCCCTAACACCTAGCACTCATCGTTTACGGCGTGGACTACCAGGGTATCTAATCCTGTTTGCTCCCCACGCTTTCGCGCCTCAGCGTCAGTTACAGGCCAGAAAGTCGCCTTCGCCACTGGTGTTCCTCCACATCTCTACGCATTTCACCGCTACACGTGGAATTCCACTTCCCTCTCCTGCACTCAAGTCCTCCAGTTTCCAATGACCCTCCACGGTTGAGCCGTGGGCTTTCACATCAGACTTAAAGAACCGCCTGCGCGCGCTTTACGCCCAATAATTCCGGACAACGCTTGCCCCCTACGTATTACCGCGGCTGCTGGCACGTAGTTAGCCGGGGCTTCCTCCTTAGGTACCGTCAAGGTACAGGCTTGTTCATCCTATACTTGTTCTTCCCTAATGACAGAGTTTTACAATCCGAAAACCTTCATCACTCACGCGGCGTTGCTCCGTCAGACTTTCGTCCATTGCGGAAGATTCCCTACTGCTGCCTCCCGTAGGAGTCTGGGCCGTGTCTCAGTCCCAGTGTGGCCGATCACCCTCTCAGGTCGGCTACGCATCGTCGCCTTGGTAGGCCGTTACCCTACCAACTAGCTAATGCGCCGCGGGCCCATCTGTAAGTGGTAGCTTGCGCCACCTTTCTAGTTCATCTCATGCGAGATGTTCTCTTATCTGGTATTAGCTCCGGTTTCCCGGGGTTATCCCAGTCTTACAGGCAGGTTGCCCACGTGTTACTCACCCGTCCGCCACTCCAGAAGTCAGAGATCGGAAATCGGAAGTCGGATTGATTGTTCAATCAAATGATGCCATTGCTTCTTTGCGATGCTTGCATCTGACTTCTGACCTCTG
>NZ_JBIQOE010000007.1:0-25950 GCF_047739415.1 Mesobacillus sp.
AACAACTGGAGCATATCTTCCCTTTTTCCAGTATGCTTATAACCCTGTTCCTTTAACAGGTCCATTGCTTCGTTCACATTCATGATATCACCCCATTAGATGGATCTCGTAGCCGCTCGTTTTTTTAGCCAAATGGCCAGCGCAAGGATAAGGACTGCAATCATCACAATCGTTCCGCCCGGAGCAAGATCCAGGTAGTAGGATAGGAACAAACCGCCCAAGACAGATATCTCACCGAATAGGATGGAAAAGAAGATGGTTTGCTTAAAACCTTTTGCGAACCTCATGCTTGCTGCAACTGGCAGGGTCATCAGTGATGAGACCAGCAGGATACCGACAATTCTCATCGATGCGGCAATAACCAGTGCCACCATAACGATGAAAATGAAGTGAAGAGTCTTTGCGGCGATACCAGTTGCTCTTGCATATTCTTCATCAAATGATAAAAGGAAAAGTTCTTTATACAACAATACAACAAGTACTATAACAAGTATGCTGATGATCAGGATTGTCCATAGATCAGCTCTGCTCACCGCACTAACGCTGCCAAATAAATAACTGAACAAATCTGTATTGAAGCCATCCGCGAGCGAAATGAAAATGACCCCAAGGCCAATTCCGCCAGAGAGAATAATCGGGATCGCCAACTCCTGATAATGTTTATAAACAGTACGCAGCTTTTCGATAAACAATGAGCCGCCAACTGAGAAAGCCATTCCCATATAAAGTGGATTCAAGCCGCTGAATAGCATAAACTTTTTCTCTAGCAGCAGGCTTGCGGCAATTCCCGCCAAAGTGACATGGCTGAGGGCATCAGCTATAAGCGAAAGTCTTCTGACTACGATAAAAACTCCTAGAAGCGGAGCAATCACCCCGATGATCATACCGGTCAAAAATGCATTCTGCAAAAATTCATATTGCATCAGTCCGCTAATCATGAAGGTGCCCTCCTCCATGATGGTGATGATCGTGCGTCAAAACATGGACATCATGACCATAAATTTCTGACACATCGTTTATTTTCAGTTGTTCGAATTCCTCCGCACTTCCATGGAAATGCATGCTTTTGTTCAAGCAGGCTACATTTGTGACCTTTTCTGAAATCGTCCCTATATCATGAGTGACCAATAGAAGAGTGATCCCTTTCTCCTTATTGAGTGTATCGAGCATCCTATAAAAGGAATTGACGTTTTGAACGTCTACACCTACCGTTGGTTCATCCAAAATCAGCAATTCAGGATCACTGACCAGCGCCCTCGCGATAAATACCCTCTGCTGCTGGCCGCCGGATAGTTCCCCTATATTCCGGTCGAGGAACTTCCCCATCCCGACGGACTCGATCGCTTGCTTTATTTTAACATGGTCAGTCTTCTTCAAAAAATTGAAGAGTCCGAGCTTTTTCGTCAGTCCACTCGCTACTACCTCAAAAACGGTAGCAGGGAAGCCTGTGTTGAAAGAGTTGGCCTTTTGGGATACAAAGCCAATTTTATGCTGTTCCTTAAACTTGTTAATATCTTGTCCAAACAGGAGGATTGAGCCTTGTTGCGGCTTGATCAGCCCAAGCATAAGCTTAAGCAATGTTGACTTGCCGGAACCGTTCGGGCCGACAATCGCTAAAAAGCTACCCTTTTGGATAGACAGATTTATATTCTCAAGAACATTTTCTTTATCATATCGATAATAAAGATCCTGTACCTGGACGATGTAATCATTCGTGTCCATTTTTATCACCCGCAAAAATAAGAATCATTCCGATTTACTTTTAGTAGTATATCTCTTACTGACGATATTGTAAATAAAAGAACTCACAATCCAAGAAAATTGTCACGAATCCAGTACTGGGCACATACCCTACTATGAAGGAGTGATGATCTTTGGCTATTTTTGAAAACATCATTAACCATAAAATAGGCAACATCACGGCTGATGAACTGCTGAAGTATGCCTCTCAATTTAATATTTCAATCACAAAGGCACAGGCAGCGAAAATCGCCGGATACTTACGCGGTAAAAAGGTGAACATCTTTAATGATTCAGAAAGATCGGCACTGATCAAGCAAATCGCCAGAATCACCAGCCCTGAAACAGCAAAAGAAGTTAATAAGCTGTTCGTTAAATTCACTAAATAAGAGGTGTGTCCGTCATGAATTATGACGGACACTTTTTTCTTGTTCCCAGCCTTTTCTGTCCGTCATGACACTTATGACGGACACTTTCTTCTTTTTCCCGGCACTTTCTGTCCATCATGACCACATGTTGTTGATTATTATAATTCCACAATGAGTTTCAACATAACCAGTCATCTCAATTTGTGAAGATTATTATTCCTAACATATACCTTTCCCAAAATAAAATAAAGCTGTGGAATGTTCCACAGCTTCTGCTTTGTGATTTAATTTAGCTATTCCTAATGATATCAAGCAAATTCTCTTCGAATTGTTTGCTTTTCAGCATTTCGATTTCATGTTTGTAAGGCGCCTTTTTATCGTTCTTGTCCTCGCCGACAAATGGGGTTTCGAGGATTTTAGGAACTTGTGTCAATTGTGGATGGTGGACAATGTAGCTTAATGCGTCAAAGCCGATATGTCCAAATCCAATATTTTCATGACGGTCCTTCCTCATCCCGACCTCATTTTTGCTGTCATTGATGTGAAGTACCTTCAGTCTATCCAGACCAATGATCTTATCGAATTCATTCAGCACACCATCAAAATCTTCAACGATTGGGTAGCCTGCATCATGTGTATGGCAAGTATCGAAGCAGATAGAAAGCTTGTCGTTATGGGTTACACCATCGATGATCATTGCGAGTTCTTCGAAGGATTTTCCGCACTCAGACCCTTTTCCAGCCATCGTTTCCAGAGCGATTTGGACTTTATCTTCGCTGCTAAGAACCTCGTTCAAGCCCTCAATGATTTTTTCGATACCTTTTTCTGCCCCTGCTCCTACATGCGCACCCGGATGCAGCACAATTTGCCTGGAACCAATTGCTTCTGTCCTATCAATTTCACTCCGCAAAAACCTTACCCCTAAATCAAAGGTATCAGGATTTTGTGTGTTCCCAATATTGATGATATAAGGAGCATGGACGACGATTTCATTGATTCCATTCTGCTCCATATGCAGGCGGCCTGCTTCAATATTCAGGTCCTCGATTTTTTTCCTTCTTGTATTCTGAGGTGCACCCGTATAGATCATAAAAGTATTTGCACCATATGAGACAGCTTCCTCACTGGCAGAAAGCAGCATTTTTTTCCCGCTCATGGAAACATGTGATCCAATTAACATCTTGATCTCTCCTAAATCCCTTTATTTATTTCTCTTTTGTATACGGTTTTCCCGTTTTTTAATTTTATCCATCTCATATTGCATCTTCTTTTTATAGCCTGGCTTTACCTTCTTAGGCTTGGAAACGAGAGACTTTGCCTTCACCTCACCAGTAGTTTCTTTTTTCTTTCTGTTCAGGCGTCTGTTTCGCTCTTCGATTTCGGTTAATTCACCTTTTTTCAGATCAATGTTTTTAAAAGTGATGCCCATCTTTTCAAGACGGATCAGTGCATCTTCATCACGCTGCTCATAAACCGTCAAGGCAATACCTGAAGAACCAGCACGTGCTGTCCTTCCTACCCTGTGAATGTAAAAATCAAGATCAGTAGGCAACTCATAGTTGATGACATGGCTGATTCCCTGAATATCAATACCTCTTGCGGCCAGGTCAGTAGCTACAAGATACTGGAACTCAAGATCCTTGATTTGCTTCATGACCCGCTTACGTTCGCGTGGGGTCAGGTCTCCATGGATACGGCCAACCTTCAGTCCTTTTTGGATTAAACCATCGGCTATTTCGTCAACTTTCTTCTTAGTGTTAGCAAATACAATCCCAAGATATGGATTGAATGCAACAAGAGCTGAATGAACAAGCCCAATTTTATCACGATGCCTTGCAGGCAGAAGAATATGTTCAATCTTCTCTGCCGTAGCTTGTTTAGGATCGATTTGTACATATTTTGGGTTTTCCATGTACTTTTTCAAGAATGGTTTTAATTTTTCAGGAATCGTTGCTGAAAATACAAGCATTTGTAGCTTTTCTGGCATACGGGACGCAAACTGGTCAATATCCTCGATAAAGCCCATGTCCAGCATTAAATCCGCCTCATCGATCACGAGCATATTCGCTGTATGCACAAATAGCGCGTTTTCTTTGACCAGGTCGTTAATCCTTCCTGGAGTACCGATGACGATTTGCGGCTGTGTCTTAAGCTTCTCGATCGTTCTTTGCTTGTCCGTCCCGCCAATATAGCAACGAGCCGTGATCTGCTCTCCCTGAGGAGCGTGTTCAGCAATTTTAAGAACTTCATGGTAAATTTGATTGGCAAGCTCACGTGTCGGTGCAGCGATTACTGCCTGTACCTCATTGCGCGATGGATCAAGCTTATCCATAATTGGCAGTACATAGGCATGCGTCTTTCCTGTACCAGTCTGGGATTGCCCGATGGCACTCTCACCCTTTAGGATTGTAGGAATAAGACGTTCCTGAATTTCTGTCGGCTCAAAAAAACCTAGTTTATTGATCGCATCTATAATGAACGGTTTCAATTCATATCGATTAAATTTTGTTTCACTCATTGAAAATCTCCTTCTTTCACCCTGTCCCTCTGGTAAATGGGGATTACAGCTCGTTCCGTAAGCTGATCTCTTCAGGTTCATCCTGTAATTATAATAAAGATTGCAGAAAATCTCCAATCAGTACTATCTTAACCTTTCCTTATAAAAAAACAAACCTGTTTCGCAAACATACTTTTTTCTTAAACCAATCCTGATTATATGCATACTCTAATAGGAGATGAATAATGGGAAAGGAGGGGTCACGATGCTACAAGGACCCCGTATGAACTCACGCGGGATGCAGAATAGGTTCCATGGTCCTCGCATGATGGGAGGTCCCTTCATGGGTCAGCGGCAGATGTATCCAAATCAGTTTGGTCCTGGACCTAGGATGCCGCAGGGACAAATGCCTCGAATGATGGGAAGAAACCCGCAATCAAGACAAGGTGGAGGTTTGCTTTCAAAGATCCTTGGGAAAGGCAGCAGAGGCCAGGGAAATGGCATATCGGGTTTAATACCAGGAGGCGGAAGTGGGCCGGTGCGTGGAGCAAGCTCAGGCGGAGGAATTCTGAAGACTCTCGCTGATCCATCTTCACTGAATGGTTTTCTCACCAACACACAAAAAGTTCTTAACACTGCACAGCAATTCGGACCGATGATCCAGCAATACGGTCCTCTCGTCCGTAATTTGCCTTCAATGTGGAAACTGTACAGAGGATTGAAGGATCTTCCAGATGCTGATGAGCAAAAAGCTGAACAAGAAACGAGTGAAACAGTCGAGAAAAAGAAGAAACCGAAAAAGTCCAAAAAAGCTGGTTCCAGTTCTCCAACACAAAAACCGCCAATCAAAAAGCAAAGCAATAACTCAGCTTCTTCTCCTAAATTGTTCATATAAATTGGATAATAGTTAATTCGTTCCTTCTGGAAAGTCGCTTTTGTATTCTTTCTGCAAGTCTTATATAATAAAAGAAAGAATCAGAGGTACTCTTAGGAGGATGACTCAATGAATGTAATTAAAATATCACCACGCGGTTATTGCTACGGTGTTGTGGATGCCATGGTCATTGCACGCAATGCTGCATTGGATAAGAGCTTGCCGCGTCCAATATATATACTTGGGATGATTGTCCATAATAAGCATGTCACTGATGCGTTTGAAGAGGAAGGCATCATTACATTGGACGGAAACAACCGCAAGGAAATCCTTGAAAAAGTTGAAGGCGGAACAGTTATTTTCACAGCACACGGCATTTCACCGGAAGTCAGGGAACTTGCCAAGGAAAAGGGTCTTGTTTCGATTGACGCGACATGCCCTGACGTGACAAACACCCATAACCTGATCAGGGAAAAAGAAAAAGAAGGTTTTGAGGTTATTTACATCGGCAAAAAAGGGCATCCCGAACCTGAGGGAGCCGTAGGTGTCGCTCCAGGGATTGTTCATCTAGTTGAAACGGCAGAAGATGTAGAAGCTTTGAATCTGCAGGCTGAAAAATTGATCGTCACCAACCAGACAACGATGAGCCAGTGGGACGTTGCCGACATCATGAAGAACGTAAAAGCAAAGTACCCTCACGCGGAAGTTCATAGAGAAATTTGTATGGCTACACAAGTCCGCCAGGAGGCTGTCGCCGAGCAGGCTAAGGAAGCAGATGTGCTGATTGTGGTTGGCGACCCTAAAAGCAATAACTCAAATCGTCTAGCACAGGTATCCCAAGAAATAGCCGGAACAAAAGCATATCGAATTGCCGATATTACCGAGCTTGATATCGAGTGGTTAAAAGATGCTGACACAGTCGCAGTCACATCTGGAGCATCGACTCCGACACCAATCACAAAAGAGGTCATTACTTTCCTCGAACAGTTTGACAAGGAAAACGATGAAACATGGGTAAAAGAGAAAAAAGTGCCTCTCCATAAAATCCTGCCAAAGGTTAAGAAGACTGAGGCTAACGTATAAAATACTGAAAGCAGCTTGAATTGAATTCAGGCTGCTTTCTTATTTTCTAGCGCTGCTGAATTCAACCCGTGACTTCGGCAGTTTTTCCTGTTCTGTGACGAAATCGTACCCATCATCGTTTTTCGGGTGCAGCCTCTCTCGTTCTGTGACCGAAATTGGTGCTAGCGACACTCTTCGGTTCAAGCCCAAAGGCTTAAATAAAAGTAAATGGATCTGTCCCTATTTCAGATGGAATGAAGGTCACATCATACCCTTTTTCCTTGCATAGTCCTTCCATCACAGTGGCGACTCCGTGTTTCATGACCCTCTCGACATTATGTCCTGGATCAATCATATTCAATCCGGCCATCAGTGCGTCGTGTGCGGTGTGATAGTAGATATCCCCGGTAACGTAAACATCTGCTCCGCGGAATTTCGCCTGTGAATAATACTTATTTCCGTCACCGCCAAGGACAGCTACCTTTTTCACCTTAGCGTTTAAGTCTCCGACAACACGGACTTTATCAACTCCCAAAGCTTCCTTTACTACTTTGGCATATTCAGACAGGTTGGTCTCTTCGACTTGCCCGATTCTTCCAAGCCCGAGTTGTTCCCCGGTATTATCAAGCCGATATACATCATAGGCAACTTCCTCGTAAGGATGAGCCTTAATCATAGCCTGAACCACCCTTTTTTCAATGCTTTGCGGAAAAACAGTTTCTACACGCACTTCATTGACTGCTTCAAGCTTTCCCTGTTCGCCGATATGAGGATCCGTATTTTCCCCCGGCAGGAAACGTCCCTCTCCCGCCCCGGAGAAAGAACAATGGCTATAGTTGCCGATTGCCCCTGCCCCTGCTTTCCCTAACGCATCTCGCAGACGCTCTGCATCTTCCTCAGGTACGAAAACGACAAGCTTCTTTAACTGGTCCTCATAAGTTGGTACCAGCACTTGAGGGTTATTTAAACCCAATGCTGCAGCAAGCAGGTCATTTACGCCTCCTTTTGCCACATCCAGGTTCGTGTGGGCTGCATAAACAGCGATGTCATGCTTGATCAGCTTTGCAATCATTCGTCCGGCAGGAGTATCCGTCGCAATTCTTTTCAGCGGCCTAAATATTGGCGGATGATGAGCAATAATTAATTGAACATTCTTTGCAATTGCCTCCTCCACTACTTCTTCTGTCACATCGAGTGCAACCAGGACGTTCTCGACCGATTGGTTCAAAGCACCTATTTGCAGGCCAACCT
Organism: Mesobacillus sp.; assembly: GCF_047739415.1. GTDB lineage: Bacteria > Bacillota > Bacilli > Bacillales > Cytobacillaceae > Mesobacillus. The sequence goes on from NZ_JBIQOE010000007.1 coordinate 7,793, forward strand.
TATCGCCTTCCATCGCAAATGCCTTAGGCGAAAATTGTTCAAAAAGCTGAATCACTTCATGTCCATTCACTTTTTTCACTGTAACGCCTCCTCTGCCATCTTTAGTTTCGTTTTCAGTTCCTGTCTCTTGTTTTCTGTATCATCATTCTGCACAGCCTCATCGAGCTGCTGTAAGATACGCTCCCAATTTCTCTTTTCAGCAATCCACTTTTCTTTGAACACTGCAGTCTTTTCCTTTAGTAAAAATGGACCGAACAATATTCCGACTTCCAAATCGAGATCCTGATATGGCTTCAATGGTTCGCCCTTCTCCGCTACAAGGATTTCGTAAATTTTCCGGTCTTCTTCAAGAATTTCTTCTTTGACCAGTTCCCAGCCATTATCGATCAACCATCTGCGTACTGCAAAGCTGCCAACATTAGGCTGGAGGACAAGCCTGCTGACTCCTTCTAGTTTCGATTTCCCTTGTTCTAGGATCGTTGAAATCAATGTACCGCCCATACCAGCGATGGTAATGCAATCAACCTCTCCAGGTTGAATTACTTCAAGGCCATCACCTTTTCTAACTACTATTTTATCTATGAGATTTTCCTCTAGGACCTGCTCAAGGGCAGATTGGAATGGCCCCTCGGCGACCTCTCCTGCAATTGCCATTGGAACAGTCCCCTTCTTTACAACATTACAAGGAAGGTAGGCATGGTCAGAGCCTATATCGGCCAGCCTGGCACCTTCAGGAATATTATTTGCAACGGCTTCAAGCCGGTTTGATAGTTTTTCAGCATTCATACAAGTCACCTACTAAATCTTATTTTGCTTTTATAAGTATATGAAAACCGCGTGCCTCTTGTCCAATTATGTAAAAAGGCTCTTTGCAAAAGCAAAGAGCCTTTCGATATTACTTCAATTCATTGACAATCCATTCTGCCATTTCTGCTTCCTTGCCAGCAGCCATTCCTGGTGGCATGTTGCCTTTACCATTAACCAAAATGTCCTGAATTTCTTCTTTGGAATACTTGCTGCCAACACCTTTTAAGGCTGGACCAGATACACCTTCATACTGGTTTCCGTGGCAAGCTGCGCATGATTGCTGGTAAAAATCCTCTGGGTTTACTTCAGTTGTTTCTTCGGTCTTTTCACCGCCGCCTTCTTTTTCCTTTGCAAGATCCTTGGAATCCCCAACACCCTTGAAAGAAAGCAGGAACATCAAGCCGATCCCCATTACCATAATCAATACGAACGGGATAATTGGATTACGATTCATCATATACCCTCCTTTATGTACAACATCTACTTAAATAATGATTTCACACAGATATTATTTTACTTGAAAAACGTTTACAGGGAAAGTAAAAAAGCAAACTTTGTCACACTTGTTCACAATTTAGACAAAAAACTTCATCGTATGATGAAGTTTTTGCTGTACAAAGCATATTTAGGATACCCTTTTAGCAGCCAATTAATCTTGCAATAACCATTCTTTGGACTTCTGATGTGCCTTCTCCAATTTCAAGGAGCTTCGCATCCCTCATGTAACGTTCCACTTCATATTCCCTCATATAGCCATACCCGCCGTGTACCTGGACTGCCTGATCAGCTACTTCCATCGCAATTTCAGAGGCATAAAGCTTGCACATTGATGCTTCCTTTGAGAATGGACGTCCCTGATCCTTCAGCCAGGCGGCCTTATACACCATATTGCGTGCAAGTTCAATCTTCATTGCCATGTCAGCAAGCTTGAACTGGATAGCCTGAAACTGTGATATAGGTCTGCCGAACTGCTGTCTTTCTTTTGCATACTGCAGGGCTTTTTCATAAGCGGCCTGAGCCACTCCGACAGCCATCGCGCCTATGCCAATCCTGCCGCCGTCCAGAGTCACAAGGAATTGCTTAAAGCCTTCCCCTTTCTTGCCAAGCAGGTTTTCAACCGGAACATGGACATCCTCCATCACCAGCTGAGTAGTATTCGATGCATTTAAACCCATCTTTTCATAGTTATCAATGACAGAGAACCCTGGTGCATCGGTTGGCACGATAATCGCACTGATTTCCTTTTTTCCATCCACATTACCAGTGATCGCAGTCATTGCAAGATGTTTGGCATAGCTTGCATTCGTTATAAAGTTCTTGCTGCCGTTGATGATGTATTCCCCATCAACCTCTTTGGCCGTCGTCTGGGTACCTCCTGCATCCGATCCTGCATTTGGTTCTGTCAGTCCGAAAGCCCCCAGTGATTCGCCTGTACAGATTGGAGCCAGGTATTTTTGTTTCTGTTCCTCAGTACCAAATAGATTGATAGGAGCGCCTCCAAGAGATATGTGGGCAGAATATGTAATCCCAGTTGAGGCGCATGCTTTGCTCAATTCCTCGGTGACAATCGCAAAACTGACCGTATCAGCTCCCGCTCCTCCATATTCCTCTGGGAACGGCAAGCCCAGCATTCCTAGTTCTCCCAGTTTTTTGAAGATTTCTGTCGGGAATTGTTTTGTTTTATCTCTTTCAATCGCTCCTGGAGCAACTTCTTCCTCCGCAAACTCTCTAATTGTCCTTTTAATCATTGCCTGTTCTGATGTTAAATCAAAATTCATTTCCATCCCCCTTAAAACATTGAATGCGTTTACATTCTTCATTATAAAGGGGAGTAAACAATTTTCTCAACATTTAAAAACTTTTAAATTGTTAAAAATTATATAAATATAGTAATTAACAGGACGATTAACCCTATGATTCCTGATAGTTTGAAGCTCACTATCTTCCACTTGGTCCCTGCTGTAATCCACAATAAGCAGTTCAGGCCCGCTACGATGTAAAGAATGACGGGATGGTCTGGGAATATTATTTCAGCTGCCTGAACAGATGTGATTAATAAAAGAAGTGCAGAAGCAAGTAATGGGATCAAATCAAAAAAAGATTTTTTCACCATATAAAAGGCTGCTGAAAGGGTAGTAATGCCAAAAAAAATAAGAAGGGCAGTTTGCAAAAAGAGCGACAATTCAGTAAAATAAAATAAAAAAACTGAAAGCGATAACAATCCAATCAAAATAAAACTTAATATTCCCTTAGTCCGGCTAGGCCTATTTCTTGGAGTCGAGTCAGTTTCAGCACTTCCTTCTGTGTACAGGTTCAGGAGGAAATCACAATAGTGCTCAGGCAGCAGCTTGTTTTGTTTCCAGTACTTAATTTCATTGGTGATGATTTTCCTGCGATGGTCTTCCATATGTAGGCACATCCTGTCTTATTGATTATCCGAGCAAAAAGCCGGCGGAAAGAAAGTAAAAAAAGGAATAATTTACTTTTATTTTAAAAAGTAAACTATTCCTTGGCAATCCTATTCTAAAAAGTCTTTCAATCGTTTGCTGCGGCTTGGGTGCCTTAGCTTGCGAAGTGCTTTAGCTTCGATTTGACGAATACGCTCGCGAGTAACGCCAAATACCTTGCCCACTTCTTCCAATGTGCGTGTGCGGCCATCATCAAGACCGAAACGAAGTCGAAGGACGTTCTCTTCACGGTCAGTAAGCGTATCAAGGACATCCTCCAGTTGTTCCTTCAAAAGCTCATATGCAGCATGTTCAGAAGGAGAGGTAGCATCCTGGTCCTCAATGAAATCACCAAGGTGGGAATCATCTTCTTCCCCTATCGGAGTTTCGAGGGATACTGGCTCCTGGGCGATCTTAAGGATTTCGCGCACTTTCTCCGGTGACAGGTCCATGTCTTCGCCAATCTCTTCAGGCGTTGGTTCGCGTCCTAAGTCTTGAAGGAGCTGCCTTTGAACACGAATCAATTTATTGATGGTTTCCACCATATGGACAGGGATTCTGATCGTCCTTGCCTGGTCAGCGATAGCACGAGTGATGGCCTGACGGATCCACCAGGTAGCATAGGTACTGAATTTAAACCCTTTGCGGTAATCGAACTTTTCTACAGCCTTGATCAAGCCCATGTTTCCTTCCTGAATCAGGTCAAGGAATAACATGCCTCGGCCTACATAGCGTTTCGCGATACTTACTACGAGTCGAAGGTTCGCTTCCGCAAGACGTCTTTTGGCTTCTTCATCGCCTTGTTCGATTCTTTCTGCCAGGTTGATCTCTTCTTCTGCTGAGAGTAAGTCAACTCGGCCAATTTCCTTTAAGTACATCCTTACAGGGTCGTTGATTTTGACTCCCGGCGGGACACTTAAGTCATTCAAGTCGAATTCTTCATCGTCTTTTGCAAGCTGTTTGATGTCAGGGTCTTCAACTTCATCGCTTTCACCTACGAGTTCAATCCCTTGTTCACCGAGGAACTCATAGTATTCATCCATCTGATCGGAATCAAGGTCGAAACTTGAAAGCCTTTCTGCGATATCATCATAGGCAAGGACACCTGTTTTCTTGCCAATTGCCGTTAACTGGTCTTTTACTTGTTCAACTGTCACTTCATTTTCGGTGACTTCTTTAGAACGGGCTGACTTTTCAGCCATATGTCCCCCTCCTTCCAAAAATCAAAAACAATCAGCATGAGCTTTATAAGGTCTTGCGCAATTGGATAATTTCCGTTGCGATAGCCGCAGCGCGCAAGAAATCGTTTTGTCGTTCTGCCTGTTTTTGTTCTGCCATTTTTTCCTTTATTTTTAACATTTTTTGATAATTCAAGACCTGCTTGATATAATCAGATAATTCCTGGTCACTGATCTCCTCGTTAAGAGGCATCATCTCTATATCAGCAACGACCCTTTTTAGCTTATTATCCTGGAGATAATTTAAGAACGCACTTGGGTCAGGATCATGTCCTTTTTCATAGTATGCAAATAAATAAGTAATAATAGCCTGATGTTCATCAATGTTCAATGTACTTCCTGCAAGCATTTCCTGTACCTTATATGCGACATCGGCGTCTCTCATCATATGGAAGATCATTCGCCTTTCCGCAGTGTGGTATGCAGGCTTCAGTTCTGATTTCCTGGCGTAGCTTACAGGTTTTGATTCCGCTCGCGGTTGATTTTGCCTCTTTGGACCCGACGCCTGAACCAGCTGATTGAGCTGTTGGGCCAAAGCATCTAGGGATAGCGAAAACTCATTTGCAAGCTGCCTCAAGTAAAGGTCTTTTTCTACTGCTTTATTGAGCGAGCTGATTTCTTTAAGTACTTCTTCGATATATTGAAGGCGATCTCCTTCATTCTGAAGGTTTTTCCCTCGACGATAATATATTAATTTAAAAGCCATCAAAGTGGCGCTGGAGCCAATAATATCGTTCCTGAATTTCTCTTCGCCATGCACCTTTATGAAATCATCAGGATCCATCCCATCTGGCATTGTTGCAACCCTGACCGCGAATCCCGCTTTTGACAGCATGTTAGATGCCCTGAATGCCGCTTCAATACCGGCTTTGTCCGAGTCGTAGCAAATCGTTACGCCTTGCACATTTCTTTTCAGCAAAGAGATATGTTCTTCAGTCAACGATGTCCCCATCGTGGCGACCCCGTTTTCTACGCCTGCTCGGTTAGCGGAAATAACATCAGCGAATCCTTCGAAAAGTACAGCTTGCTGCTGCTTACGGATCACGCCACGAGCAAGGTGGAAATTATATAGAATTTTACTTTTGTTGAAGATTTGCGTTTCGGGACTGTTCAGATATTTGGGTTCTTCGCCCCCTAGTGCCCGCCCTGAAAACGCAATCGTATTTCCCTGGTGGTCGAGGATTGGAAACATAATCCTGTTCCTGAACCTGTCAAAGTATGTCCCATCGTTTTCCCGCTGGATGACAAGTCCTGCTTTCGAAATTAGATCCAGCGAAAATCCCCGCTTTTCAAGCAGTTTTACTGCAAAGTCCCATGAAGGCAGTGAATAGCCTATTTGGAATGTGTCAATGGACTCCTGTGTAAACCCCCTGTTAAGAAGATATTCCAAGGCCTCTTGACCTTCTTTTGTGTTTACAAGCAAATGATGATAAAATTTACGCAATAGTTCATGCGCTTCGATCATTTGCTTCGAGCCTTCAGGCAGTTGTGGATTTTTGCCCGTAGCCGGTCCTTCCAGCTTCAGTTCGATGTTCGCACTTTCCGCGAGCTTCACTGCAGCTTCTTGAAACGACAGGCCATCAATATCCATCAGGAATGAAAACACATTCCCGCCGGCACCACAACCAAAGCAGTGATAAATCTGCTTATCAGGTGAAACTGAAAATGATGGAGAGTTTTCCCCATGAAATGGACAAAGCCCAAAATAATTCCGGCCTTGTTTTTTCAATTGGACGTAATCACCAATGACATCGACTATTTCAACCGCCTGCCGGATTTCATTTACTTTTTCCTCGGCAATCCTCTCTGCCATAAGCATGACCTCTAATTAGTTGTGATTACTTGAACATATCTTAAAATTCGACAAAAGCATGTTCAATTCCTTTATAAACTTTTCCCTGTCTTTTTCTGTAAAGGGTTTTGGTCCCTTTCCATAGGATCCCTGCCTTCTAGCCCTGGCAGAAAGATACCTTAAGTCAAGGGCAGTCTGAATGTCCTTTTCTTCAAATAAATTTCCCCTAGGAGAGATGGCATAAACCCCTTTCGCAATGAGGGTAGATGCAAGACCGATGTCCTGCGTCACCGCAAAATCACCTTTCTTAACGTGATTCATTAAATAAAGGTCTACAGCCTCCTTATGAGAATCGACAAAAACCCAGTTCTGCCCTTGAAGATCGTTCTTCATATGGGCATAAGAAGCCACAAAAACAGCTTCGATGGAAAACTTCGAAGCAATTTCGACAATTTCCTTAATGACCGGGCAAGAGTCTGCATCAACAAAAAGGGTCTGACTGTTGATTTTACTAGTATTAATTCTACATCACTCCGCATATTCCTTCTTAAGGATTGTATTTTTTCAAGGGAATTTTGTCGAATTTTTTCGCGGTCAACATCTTGACAACTGATAGTAAATAGTTTATTCGTAATCTGTCCAGTCTAAACCTAAACAGATACATTTTTATCACAATTTTTTATTATAGTATAAGAAAGCCTATTTTTCCATTATTTTTTCTCGGCTAATGCATTAATTATCTAAAGCTAAAGAACTGAAAAAGAAAAGCACATACAAAATATGTGCTAATCGTCCATTTTCTTATTTCGGACCATATTTAGAATGACATTTGCGGTTTCTTCGACCGCTTTGTTGGTTACATCGATGACTGGACATCCTATTTTTTCAACAATCCCATCAAAATATTCTATCTCTTCCTTGATTCTTTCGATATTGGCATAGATCGCCTGATCGTTCAATCCAAGTGAGATTAACCTTTCACGGCGGATTTGGTTCAATTTATCTGGTGTTATCCTGAGACCGAAGCATTTTTCCTTTGGAACAAGGAATAATTCTTCTGGCGGGTCGACTTCAGGCACTAGCGGTACATTGGCAACTTTGTAGCGCTTGTGGGCGAGGTATTGTGATAATGGTGTCTTCGATGTTCTCGAGACGCCCACCAGGACGATATCCGCTTTCAGTATTCCTCTTGGATCTCGGCCATCATCATATTTTACTGCAAATTCGATTGCTTCAACTTTTTTGAAGTAATCTTCGTCCAGCTTACGGACAAGGCCAGGTTCGTATAGTGGTGTTTCACCACTTAGCTGTTGAACCTGCTGCATGAGCGGCCCGATGATGTCACAAGCATAGATCCCCTCTTTGGTGGCAGACTCTTGAAGATAGTTGCTTATATCTGGCTTGACCAATGTGTAGGCGATCATCCCTCCATCATGCTTGGCAAGTGAAATGACTTCGTCAATATGTACTTTATCCTCTACATATGGAAACCTTTTAAGTGAAACATCCAAATGTTCGAATTGGCTGATGGCAGCCTTCGTAACTAGCTCTGCTGTCTCACCGACAGAGTCAGAAACCACATAAATAATAGGTGTTTTATTCATCTTGGACCAACCCCTTTTCTATTTGCTTCTTATTCCTCTGCCAAGGCCACAAAAGCCTTTGTAATGTTTGTCTTGGTCAATCTTCCTACTAACTCGTACCCATCATCTGTGTCTTTAATGATTGGAAGGGCATCAATCTGTTTTTCAATTAATTCCTTGGCTGCATCAATTAGCAGGTCATCCCGACGGCATACCGTAATATTTGGCATCCTTGTCATGATGATATTAACTGGCAAGGTAGTCAGCTCCTGCTTTCCAATGCTTGCTCTCAATAAATCTTTGCGAGAAAGGACACCTACTAGCTTTGAAGCTTTATCGACCACAAATAAAGTGCCTACATCTTCAAGAAACATCGTGACGATCGCATCGTAGACAGATACATTTTCAGGGACGACTACTGGAATGGACTGATAATCCCTGACGAGGATTTTTTTTAGGTTTTCCGAAAGCAGCTGATTCCCGGATTTTCCTGTGTAAAAATAACCTACACGAGGCCTAGCATCCAAATATCCCGCCATCGTCAGTATAGCTAGATCTGGCCTGAGGGTAGCCCTTGTCAGGTTTAACTTTTCAGCGATATTCTCCCCGGTGATTGGCCCGTTATCCTTAACGATTTGCAGAATATGCTCCTGGCGTTTATTCAGTTCGATTGTCCTCACCACCCATCGGGAGATTTTTATAATAAGCTGTTTTCGCATTGGTTATTAAGTATCAAGCTAGTTATCCGTATTACTGTTGTTTTCGTATGTTGCTACAAGGTTGTACAGATTCAGAGATGCATTAGACTGATTGAATAAACAGCCTCTATGTAAAAAAACTTAATAAAATTATTATATACTACACGAGGTAATAAAAAGGGATAAATATTCTATACTTATTACCATTTCATGAAATTTATAAGTGTATCTTTTGCATAAATACTTGCTAAAGTGCCTTCCTGTGGAGGAAGGCACTCAAATCAAGCATTTCATGGTGCTTACTTTACGAGGATATCATTTACTTTTGCAAGCTTCATGATCAAAGCTGCCAGTGCAGCCATCTGATTTAGGCGGTTTTCACGCACATCCTGTTTATCAGACATGACCATTGTATGCTCAAAATAATCATTGATTTCAGGTTTAATGTCAACTAAAAGCTGATAATATGAAGCAGCATCCAAGCCGTCCTCGGCCTTCTGTCCGAGTTCAAGATACTTTTCATACAACCTTTGCTCATACTCGTTTTCGAAGCGTTCTGGATCGATATCACCAAGCACGTCTTTCTTGCTTGCGATATTAAGAACCCGGCTCAATGCTTCCATGCTTTCTTTAAAGCCCTCATCACCGCTGGCAGCCTGAAGCGCTTCTGCTTTTTCAATCATTCCGGATACAATACCAATTTCTCCTCCAAGTACCGCATCAATTAAATCGTAGCGGATCCCTTTCTCCTGTAACAAGTGCTTGACTCTCAATTTAAAGAATTGGATAAGGTCATGGTAAACCTCTTCGTCAGTGCGCTTGCTAATTCCTGCTTCAGAAACAAGGTTAAGTGAAAGGCCGACTAGATTTTCAAGCGAGATATTCCATTTCTTTTCGATCAGCGTCTGCACGATTCCTGCCGCCTGTCTTCTCAATGCATATGGATCCTGAGAACCGCTAGGAATGATGCCGAGCGAGAAGAACGCAACAATTGTATCGAGTTTATCAGCAATTGCAACCAAAGCTCCCGCTGGTGATCCTGGTATTGAATCGTCTGCGTTGCGAGGCATATAATGCTCATTGATAGCCACTGCTACTTCTGGGCTTTCGCCTTTTTGCAAGGCGTACTTTTCTCCCATTATTCCTTGTAATTCGGGGAACTCGTATACCATCTGTGAAACCAGATCGAATTTGCTAATTTGTGCCGCACGATCCGCAATCTTTATAACATCAGGAGCGAAATCCAATCTTTCAGCAACCAATTCTACAAGCTTGCGTACACGTTCTGATTTTTCAGCAATTGTTCCGATATCTTCATGGTATACAACATTCTTTAATTTTTCCAGCGCTGCATCAATTTGCATTCTTTGGTCTTCTTTATAGAAAAATGCTGCATCCGCCAGTCTCGCTCTTAGTACTTTCTCATTACCGCGTGCAACCTTCTCAATATGGAGGTGATCACCGTTCCTTACTGTAATAAAATGAGGCAGCAATTCTCCGCTCAGAGATTTCACAGGAAAGTACCTTTGGTGTTCCTTCATAGAAGTAATCAGGACTTCGCCAGGGATTTCCAGATACTCTTCCTCGAAACGGCCATATAACGCAGTTGGATATTCAACCAGGTTAGTGACTTCTTCCAGTAAGTCTTCATCGACAGGTACTACCCAGCCGTTCTCGTCCTCGATTTTCTCAAGCTGAGAAGTAATTGCGTCCTTTCGCTTTTCCGCATCAGCCACTACATATTGCCCTAACAATGCTTCTTCATATTCTTGAGGATCTGATAATTGGATTTCACCTTCCCCAAGGAATCGATGTCCTCTTGTTATGTTACCAGTTTGGACACCAGCAATCTCAAATGGAATGATATCATTTCCGAACATTGCAACAAGCCATTTGATTGGTCTAATGTAACGAAGCTCGAGGTCGGCCCAGCGCATGTTTTTCGGGAAGGTCAACCCAGAAATGATTGCTTTCAAATCTACTAGCAACTCAAAGGTTTCCTGTCCCTTGATGAATTTCTTTACATGAGCATATTCAACACCATTGACCTCTTTAAAATAAATATCCTCGACCGTCAACCCCTGGCCGCGTGTAAAGCCAATCGCTGCCTTGGACCACTCTCCTTGCTCAGAGATGGCGATTTTTTTAGCAGGGCCTTTGGCTTCTTCCTCACTGTCTTCCTGGCGCTCATCAACATTCAGGACTAGCAATGCAAGCCTGCGCGGTGTGGAATAAAGCTTGATTGCTTCGAAACCAATATTATTCGTTTCCAGCCAATTCTCCACCTTGGAAGCCAGCTGGTTCATGGAGTCAGTAATAAATCTTGCAGGCATTTCTTCCAAACCGATTTCAAGCAATAAATTACGTTTAGTCATTTTCCACCTGCTCCTTCCGTTTAATGATTGGGAAGCCTAACTTTTCTCTTTCTTCATAGAACGTTTTCGCAACTTTCTTAGCGAGGTTGCGGATACGGGCAATATAACCTGTCCGTTCAGTTACGGAAATAGCTCCTCGTGCATCAAGAATGTTAAAAGTGTGAGAACACTTCAGAACATAGTCATATGCAGGATGGACAAGCCCCTCATCCATCTGTCGATTTGCTTCTTTTTCGTAAATAGTGAAAAGATTGAAAAGCATATCTTTGTCAGATGTTTCGAAAGTATATTTTGAATGCTCATATTCTGGCTGTCCAAAAATGTCCCGTACGGTAAAACCGTTTGTCCATTCAAGATCAAAGACATTTTCTTTGTCCTGGATATAAGACGCCAGTCGTTCGATTCCGTATGTAATCTCAACGGAAACTGGTTTGCAGTCAAGTCCGCCTACCTGTTGAAAATAGGTGAATTGCGTGATTTCCATGCCATCCAGCCAGACTTCCCATCCTAGCCCTGCGCAGCCCAGGGATGGATTCTCCCAGTTGTCCTCTACGAAGCGAATGTCATGCTCAAGCGGATCAATCCCTAAAGCCTTCAATGAATCCAAATAAAGTTCCTGAATATTGTCTGGAGAAGGCTTCATGATTACCTGGAATTGGTGGTGCTGATAAAGCCTGTTTGGATTTTCTCCATAGCGACCATCAGCCGGGCGGCGAGACGGCTCAACATACGCGACATTCCAAGGCTCAGGGCCAATCGCCCGTAAAAACGTGTATGGACTCATTGTTCCTGCACCTTTTTCGGTGTCATAAGCCTGCATGAGGACGCATCCTTGTTCAGACCAGTGCTTTTGCAATGTTAAAATCATATTTTGGATATTCATCTTTACACCTCCGAAAATTTTTAAATCGCTTTGTTCATAGTTTCTTTTCTTGAGTTTTGTCTTTTTTGCAGACTTGCAAATAACCAAATGTAAAATAAAAAACTCCCGCCCCCTATGCATCTTTTCATGCATAGGGACGAGAGTTTACCCGCGGTTCCACCCTATTTGCTGCAAATAGCAGCCTCTTTGAATGTGATGTCGCTCCGGAACGCCTTCCTTAATTTCTGCAATCCGGCTCACACCATTCCCGGACTCGCTTATACAGAGGGATTTAAGTACTCTTTTCCTTCACCGCAACATATGTAATTTTTATCAACCTTTTCAGCGATGCGAATACTTTCTGCATATGGGCTGAAATCTACAGCTTTTGATTTGAATAATAGCGAAAAGCAGAAGCAATGTCAATAGTTACAGTTGGTCCCTGAATGAATCCATTTGATCCAAGAATTTCCTTGTTTTCAAATACAGTCCTGAGTATTCATCATAATAAGCGGAAATCACTTTTTTCAGCTCTGCTTTTGTCTCTGGCTTGACCGATATATTGCCAAGACGGCTTAGGTCGAGCAAATAAAATAAACGAAGCAGTCTCACCGTGCCTGGCGAAGTTTGGATCCTGTATGGATCCATCTGGAAGCATCGATGGCAGAGCAGCCCGCCCTCTCTGATCGAAAAGTTGAAATCCCCCTCAGTACTGCCACAGTTTGCACACTTGTCCAAAACTGGGTACAGCCCCTGAACATTCAGCATTTTCATTTCATAAATAAAAGTGAGGATCTCCATATCATAGCCTTCATTCATAAAGTTTAGCGTCTGGAGAAGCAATTCGAACAAAAAAGGATTGGACTTCTTGTCCTCTGTCACCTTATCGGTCAAATCAACAATATAGCTGGCATGGGCTGTAAGGAAGATATCCTCCCGGATCGACCTCATCGAAGAAATCATATCCCCTTGCTGAAGACCGCCAAGTCCAGAACTTGCCTGGAAAAGAAACTGTCCATAAGTAAAAAGCTGGGTGACAGCAGCAAGCCTGCTATTAGGCTTTTTAGCACCTCTTGCCATCACACCAACTTTTCCAAATTCCCTGGTATATAAGGTAACAATTTTGTTGTTTTCGCCATAATTCGTCGTTCTAATGACAATGCCTTCGCATTTCTGCAGCATCTTCTGTCACCATCCATTACTACAGACAAACCTATGAGATTGGAAAATCAATTCCTGCTAGTTCTTCCTCCTGATAACCGGGTATTTCTTGATCGTCTTTCTCTAATTCCTTAAAGAGAAGATATGTGTCAATGTTACCTGTCTGAGAAAACACCTTCCAGGTAAAATCCAACATCGAAAACCCCACCTTTCAATTTTTCACTAGCAATTTATTTATCCCAAATCCTTATGAATATCATAGCCTGTCAATCAGATTTTCATGTTACATAAAAATTGTTAATCCTACTTATGAATAATATTTGCAACCCATTAATATGTTAATGAGGGAGCATTTGCCAAACAGGCTTAATACTCATCTTCCCTGAAACCAAAATCACGAAGCTGCGTGGCTTTGTTTCTCCAATCCTTCTGAACCTTTACCCATAATTCAAGAAACACTTTTGTACCGAGCAGATTCTCGATATCATGACGTGCCCTTTTGCCAATTTCCTTCAACATACCGCCCTGCTTGCCAATGATAATGCCCTTTTGCGAATCCCTCTCGACAATGATTGTAGCCATGACATGCACCATTTCTTTTTCAGGCTGGCGTTCCATTTTTTCAATTACAACAGCAAGAGAATGTGGAATTTCTTCCCTCGTCAGATGCAGGGCTTTTTCTCTGATCAGTTCTGAAACAATAAAACGTTCTGGATGGTCCGTTACCTGGTCAGCGGGATAAAACTGTGGCCCTTCCGGCATTCTCTCCTTGATTTGCTCCAAGAGCTTTTCGACATTGTTTCCTTCAAGAGCAGATATCGGAACAATTTCGGCGAAATTGAACTTTTCATTGTAGGATTCAATTAGTTTTAGCAACTCATCTGGGTGGATCAGGTCAATTTTATTGATGACAAGGAAAACCGGTGTTTTAACATTTTGAAGTTTCTCAATGATAAATTCTTCCCCGCGTCCATATCCTTCCTGAGCATTGACCATAAACAATACCAGATCGACTTCTTTTAAAGTATTCTGTGCAACCTTCATCATAAAATCGCCAAGACGGTGCTTTGGTTTATGGATTCCTGGAGTGTCAATGAAAATCAACTGTGAATCATCAAGTGTAAGGACACCCTGAACCTTATTCCGGGTCGTTTGTGGCTTATCACTCATAATCGCGATCTTTTGCCCGATTACCCTGTTAAGAAAGGTTGACTTTCCTACATTAGGTCTTCCAATGATTGAGATGAAGCCAGATTTATGAGATTCGTTGTTATTGCCTTGATTATTAAAGTTCATACTGTATTTCCCTTCTCCTCTTTATTTTAACTTATTTTCAGTGTGATTTCATCGTTTGTAGCAAAAATGAAATATAAAATTTTAAATTTTCTAAAAACATACAAGCGCTGTTTTTACACTGTGATGATATTTTACTTAAGTTTTTCCCTGTTTTCAAATTGGTTCAAACATAAAGCCCAATTTTGTAAGGTCTTCTTGCTGATAACCAGCTCTCTAATCGTGCTTCTCTTGGATGAATAAACAAACAAACTTAATAAGTTCATTCCCAAAAAAAAGTTGCCCTGTACGGACAACTTACAACTAACTCAACCATGCAAATATTCTAGGCAGAAAAATGATTAGTCCAATCATGACACTGGCTATCGCAAACACCAGGACGGCACCGGCGGCGATATCTTTTGCCTGTTTTGCAAGCGGGTGGTATTCTTTCGTGTACAAATCAACCGTTCTTTCAATTGCCGTATTCATCATTTCCATCGAAACCATTCCGCCAATGGATAGGATAATGGCAATCCATTCGTACTTATTAATCGAAAAAATAAACCCTGCTAAAATGACAAGAATGGAGATAGCCAAGTGGATTTGCAAATTTCGTTCCTTTGCTGCCGCTGCCACAATTCCCTCAAAACCAAATTTGAATGAGGAAGCCAACGGATGCTTCCTCCGTTTATCACCGGCCAAGCCCATACCCATCCAGGATTTCTTTTTGTCTGTCAAACATCTGTTTTTCATCCTGTTCATTCATATGGTCATAGCCTAATAAATGCAAAAGACCATGTACGGCAAGGAAACCTAGTTCCCGCATGAACGAATGGTTATATTCTTCAGCCTGTTCCCTTGCTCTTGGAATCGAAATGATGATATCGCCGAGAATTCTCGGGATACCATCCCCGACTATTTCAAGCTCCCCTTCGCCCATCTCCTCCAGTGCGAAAGAAATGACATCTGTCGGGCGATCCTTGTCACGATATTCTCGGTTTATCTCCTGGATCCTTTCATTCGATACGAAGGTAACGGATAGTTCGCTCCCCTCCTCAACATCCTCTTTCTCTGCCGTATAGTTCAACAATTTTTCAATTTCATTTATTTCTTCCTGCTTTAGTTCATTTATTTCATCCAAAAAATCGATCTCTAAATTCATGCCTGCTTCACCTTCTGCTTATTCATTTCTGGATATTCAATTCTTGAGTGGAAGATTCCCTTTAATGTTTCACAAAGTGTATCAGCGACGGTATCCAGCTCTTTCAGCGTAATATCACACTCACTCAGCTGGCCATCCTGCAGCCGATCCCCAATTATATTGTGCACCAAATTTTCAATTTGTTCATGGGTCGGGTGTGCCATCGAACGCACAGCAGCTTCAACACTATCCGCAATCCCAATGACCGCAGACTCTTTCGTTTGCGGCCTAGGTCCAGGATATCGGAAATCATCTTCTTTAACCTCATGCCCGCTTTGCTTCGCTTTATGGTAAAAGAATTTCAGCAACGTAGTTCCATGGTGCTGTTCTGCAATATCAATGATTTCTTTTGGCATCCGATGCTTCCGCAGCATCTCCGCTCCGTCAGTCGCATGGGCGATAATGATATTTTTACTTGTCAACGCCGGCAATTTATCGTGCGGATTATCCATGTTAATCTGATTTTCAATAAAGAATTGCGGTCGTTTCGTCTTTCCGATGTCATGGTAATAACACCCGACCCTGGCAAGAAGCCCGTTAGCCCCTATCGCCTCACATGCCGCTTCTGACAAATTAGCCACCATGACACTATGATGGTAAGTTCCAGGAGCTTCCGTAAGAATCTTTCTTAAAAGAGGGTGGTTTGGATTGGATAGCTCTATTAGCCTTAAGGTTGAAAGGATACCAAATCCTGCTTCAAAAAATGGCAGCATACCTATTGTCAATACTGCTGAAACAATCCCTGAAACGAACGCTGCGATAAAATAAAAACCGTATTCAAGTCCGGAATATTGGCTGTTCCTTAAAAACAGAATCGAAAGGATAACAATCAGATTTACGACCGACACACTCAGACCCGCCTGTAGGATTTTCGAGCGTCTGCTTTGTTTCTGTAAAAATAAAATTGCCGCCAGACCGCTGATCAAAATATAAATCCCTATGGTGACATTCAAGGTCCCAGTAATGCCTTCATTAAAGATGATCGTCCCGCTGACCGCAAGGATTGCCATCTGAAATAAAGCCAGTCTTTCATTGATTAATATCTTGATCAACATCGCTCCCATTGCTGCAGGGAAGATATAGCCGATTTCCGAGTATTCGAATTCGTCAAACAGACTGACCATCTTCATCAACAATATGGAGGTAATAAAAATGATGCTGAATATCAAAAGGTTTTTCTGCTTTTTATCGGCGTTCTCCATTTCATTGAAAATGACAAAAAGCGCAAATAGTATTAACGCTACAAGCATAGCCAGCCCGATAAAAGGCTTGTAGGAATTCTCACTTTCTAACAGTCCGACCAACTGGAGTTTTTTATAGACGTCCCTGCTGATCAACTGACCTTCATCCACCAGAATTTGTCCCTCGAGAATCCTGACAGGTTCAATACTGTCCATAGCCTGTTGGCGAAGGTCTTCGGTAGCTTCTGGATCATAGAATTCATTCTGGACGACTGCATAACGACCGATTTCAATGACTGCTTTCTTTAAACTGCTGCTTAAACTTGTATACTTTAATTCTTCCTCAACGTTGAGTTTTGCATTCTCTACTTCATCTGCGGGGACACTGTATTTCATCGTATTGTTGATAGCTGTAACAGTGAGGTCTTTGGCCACCAGCAATTCTTCCTTCGGAGCTTGAAGCAAAGCAATGAACACTTCGTCAGATAAACTTTTCGTTTCATTCTCGGTCAACTTCGTTTTTAACATTGCCAGCTTTTCTTCCTTCGAAGGACCTTCAGGAGCAGGAGCATCTTCCACTTCTGCCTCTTCTGCTGTTTTTTTCTTCTGGTCGATCTGTTCCTGCACTTCCGCATTGACTTCTGAAACTGAACCAAAAATAGAAGTGACTAAATCAACCCTGTTCTGTGCATATTCACTCTTGACTCTGTATACATCCTTGACTTGTTCGACCGCTTCCCTGCGGTTTGCTTCTGTACTTTCTTTATCCTCAATCGTAATAGGCGACCGGATGGTTTGCTCTGCCACAGAGAATAGCTCCAAATTAAGCTTTTCAGGCTTTACATTGCTGTACATCGCTGAATACATCACGACACCAATCAGCAAAAATAACAAAATCCGAAAGATTTTTATATTCAACAAGTTTAAAATGGCAGTTAATTGGACCTGCAGCTTATCCATATACAGCCCTCCTAATTGAAAAGCGCAAGCGCCTTGGTCAGCCCCGACAAGCGCTGGAGGGCCTGACAGTGAAGGCGTTCTTTGACTTCATTGTCAGGACCGAAGCGTCTCGAGGGGCTAGGCGCTGGAGCTAGACACTAATCTTAGTTCAAAAGTTTATACTCTTACAAAGTGAAAAGCGCAAGCGCCGTGCACTGCCCCGAAAAGCGCTGCCCGCCTATAACGCCACATCGTGCGGCTGGCGGGTTGGCACGTTGTGTGCCTCAGAGGCCCGACCAGTGAAGTCGCTCTTTGACTTCATTGGGCGGACCGAACTCGAAAAGCGGAGGCGACTGCCCAACTCCGACAAGCGCTGGAGGGCCTGACAGTGAAGTCTCTCTTTGACTTCATTGGCAGGACCGAAGCGTCTCGAGGAGTTAGGAGCCGAAGCTAGACAAGCGTCTCGAGCTGCTCAAAGCTGACGCTTATCGCAAGATACTCGAGGAAGCAATCTCGGGGATGAAAACTGGCTAGGCGCTGGAGCTAGACACTAATCTTATTGCAAAAGTTTATATTCTTAAAAGTGAAATTTATTCTTT
>NZ_JBIQOE010000008.1:0-42144 GCF_047739415.1 Mesobacillus sp.
TTTTAATACACACTTGAGGAGAGAGGAAAATGAAGTATGTAGGTGGTTGGTTTATCATTACATTTTCTTATTTCATAACCTTATATCTTTCTGCAGTAACAGGTTTTTTAATATTTCCCGAAACAGAATATTTAGGGAATAACAGGCATCGATTTAACGAGGAGAATAGACTTTATGTAAAGTATTTTGTCTCTGTAATGTTGATTGTGGTACCTTACGTGATTGCGGGAATATATGTAAGGATTAGTCATTCATCGACAAAAGAAGGATTATGGATCAGTCTAGTTCCTGTGATATGTGAGAGGGTAATCATATTTCTTTTGGGTTTACTGTTTGTACCAAGGTTCTTATCAGGATGGGATATTACTTCAGTAGTTCCTTTCATTCAATGGAAAACTAAAGCATTTTATTTTTCATATGTGTACATTTTGTCGGGTATTATTAGTGTTTTCATTACGATTGGTGTTGCTAAATTAAAATTATGGAAATAATTTTTAAGAATTAACCATGCCAACAGGATAATTATTTGGCATGGTTTTTTAGTTTTAAGTAAAGGTATTTACAAAGAGATTGTCCGAATGTTAAAATTCAACTAATCAGTTGAATAGTTTAATTTATGTTGTGAGGTGGTCTATATGGAGGCTCGGGAATTCAAAGATTTTATATATGGTGAGTTTGCTCGAATTGGAAAGGCAATCTCCAGTCCAAAGAGAATCGAACTTCTGGACCTGCTGACACAAGGTCCAAAAGCTGTAGAAGCTCTGGCGGCAGATACGAGCATGAGCATAGCGAATACCTCTAAGCATTTGCAAGCATTGCTTGAGTCTAAGCTCGTCACCTTTTCAAAAGACAAAAACTATGTGATCTACCGTTTGGCCAGTGAACAAGTGTTGATGCTTGTATTGGCGTTAAGAGGAACGGCTGAGGAGCGAATATCAGATGTGAAGATTGTAAGAGAAGGACACATTCTAAGAGAAAAATCACTAATTCCTATTTCGTTAGAAGAGTTAGGTGAAAAGTTGAATAAGGATGCTGTCACATTACTAGACGTAAGACCATTTGAAGAATATAAGCATGGCCATTTGCCACATGCCTTATCGATACCGATTTCGGAACTTGAAGCACACCTGGAATCATTGCCGAAAGATAAAGAAATTGTGGCATACTGCCGTGGTCCATATTGTGTTTATGCTACTGAAGCAGTTGAGCTGTTAAAATCCAGGGGGTTTCAAGCGACATTGCTTGATGCAGGAATAAATGAGTGGAAACAAATCCAACACTAGCTGAAACACATGATCCAGCTTAAAAAGTGTTGAAAAGTAATTTTTAGAAGCCTGAAGATTTTTTCAGGCTTTCTATTCGGAGGTGATTAGGATGCAACCTAAAATCGGGATCAAGGAAAACATCATTCAATTCGTCCTATTGGTCGTGACGAATCTGTTCGTAGGTTCAATGGTCGGGATTGAGCGTACCGTTCTTCCTTTACTTGGGGAAGAGCAGTTCGGACTGGCATCTGCAAGTGCTGCGTTATCATTCATTATCAGTTTTGGATTTTCTAAGGCAATTGTAAACTATTTCGCAGGACAAATTGCAGATCGGCTTGGACGTAAGCAAGTATTGTTGCTCGGCTGGTTTGTAGGTCTTTTCGTACCAATCCTTATTATATTTGCAAACGCATGGTGGGTCATCATTGTTGCGAATATCCTGCTGGGGATTAACCAGGGACTAGCATGGTCGATGACCGTGAATATGAAAATCGATATTTCTAAAGAGACCCAGCGCGGTACCGCAGTAGGTTTGAATGAGTTTGCCGGCTATTCAGGAGTAGCGATCATGGCGGCTGTTTCTGGATATATTGCATCATCTTATTCATTAAGGCCGGAGCCTTTTTACATTGGAATAGGGATTGTTGTGACCGGGATTATCCTATCGTTGATCGTCAAGGATACGGGAGAGCATTTGAAACTTCAGATTAATAATAGTGGAACCGTCAATTCAGGAATAACTCGGTCCGCAAAAGAAGTATTTGCTTTAACAACCTGGAAAAACAAGAATCTATCGACCATTAGTTTTGCAGGATTATCAACGAATCTTAAGGATGGGATGGCCTGGGGTCTTTTCCCGATCTACTTCGCGACTGCTGGATTATCCGTTGGCCAAATCGGTACCATTGTTGCGGTATATCCAGCTGCCTGGGGCATATTTCAATTGTTTACCGGTACATTAAGCGATAAGATTGGCAGAAAAGTTTTGATCACATATGGCATGTGGACACAAGCCGCTGCACTGTGGTTAATACTCGTTGCAAATCAATTTACACTATGGATTATAGGAGCTCTTTTATTGGGTCTCGGCACTGCCATGGTGTATCCAACTCTGCAAGCTGCGATCAGTGATGTTGCCGAGCCAGACTGGAGAGCTTCCTCAATGGGAGTATACCGTTTCTGGCGTGACAGCGGTTATGCATTCGGTGCATTAATGGCAGGAATCATAGCAGATATTCTAGGAGTCAATTGGGCCATCGGTTTAGTTGCATTTCTTCCATTTATAGCAGGAGTACTTTCAAAAGTGCGGTTGAAAGAAACGATGAAAAGTTAATTAGAGCGTGCATCACCTCATAGGGGTGGTGCACTTTTTTATTGAGACAATTAACAAGGAATTTCTACCAATATTGTAGAACTATTGTTATATAAAATCTTTGAGAAATTAGGTTAATAGTACACAGCAAATCTTTAAATAACAAATCTTATAAAGATCGTAGAGTGCTTATTTTTAGTTAGGAGATGAACAAAGAGTGAAGTGGAAATTAAGAATACCATTGATGCTTTTTATTTTCGGATTGGTTTCAGGTATTTATCAGTATTACCCTAATATAATGATTTCCCAAGAAAATTTCCTTATAAATAGTATCCAGTTCCTTGTTTCAATAGGAATTCCAATCTATATTCTTGAAAAAACACAAATAAATGAGAAGCAAGTAAACTTCTTGTTTGGCATTTTATTAATATTTTCAGGGGTTCTTATTGATTACTTAATGATTTAATTTGAAATGAAGCTGGAGGTAAGTAAATGCCACAAGAATTAATAAGGTTTATAGTAATCGGTGCCATCATTGGATATTTTATAGGAATGTTTTCAGAACAACCCGGTATAGGTGCTATATTAGGAGCAATACTGGCGGTACTAATAGCAATCTATAATAAAATTAATAATAAAAAGAATTAAACCTTTATTGGTCGATCAATGAGGTTCATACATTCAACAGCCAAAGCATTGTTGTTGGAAAGGGACCTTCTATTTGTTTTGGTGGTGGACATCTCCATTTACTATTACAATTGTTAAAAATTCACCGATTGAAAAACTTTGGGATCCCCCATACCTACACGACACAAGCCTTTCAATTGTTGAACTTAACGAAGATGAATATAAGATTGTTTTGGAAGGAGATACATCCCACAGGTTTCCTATTACAGTGGAAAAATAAAATTCATTTTTTTCAGCTGCCATTAAGGTGGCTTTTTACATCTTTTAACTAAAAGAGTTGACTGATTAAATCAATAGAGAGAAACCAAAGAAATAAAAATTGAGGAGAAGTTTTATGTTAAATCGAGTCATTAAGCAATTTGGATTGCAGGTAGAATCAATAAACGAGGTAGAAGATTCACATAGTTCTACCGTCTATAAATGTACTTTGACGAAAGGTCAAAATGTTTTTTTGAAAATTCCTTATACAACATTAAAGTTTCAGCGTGAGTTGGAAGCCTATGAAATATTAAAAGATAGGGTTTCCATTCCTGAAATGTTGGATTATTGGTCTGGTGATGATGAATGTCCGGGCGCTTTTTTATTATCTGAATTAAAAGGAAAACCGTTAACCCTTGAGGCTTCGCCCACAGTAGCTTTTCAGGTTGGAGTTCTTCAAGCCCAGATGCATACAATTGGGCCGCCTGTTGTTCGAAATTTAACTGGCATAAAAAATGAATTTGCGAACTGGTCTGATTTTGTTGAGCAGCAATTTTATAGTTTTGCTGAGGACGTAAAGAATGTTTTGGATCCACAATTATATACTCAAGCGATTGAAAAATACGAGCAAATGAAGCACAAGCTGCCATCTCCAGACGGCCCAAGTTTTGTACATATGGATTTTCGCCCTGGCAATATAATCGTTGATGGTGATCAAGTTTCAGGAATGATTGATTTTGAGAGTGTACGCTTTGGTTCGACAGAAATTGATTTTACCAAACTGTACCGTGATTTTTTATCTTTCGATACTACCCTCTATAAAGCCTTTCGTGAGGGCTATAACAGTATCAGACCATTGATTGATTTAGAAATTGTCCTGCCTTTTTATCAGTTTACAGATGCTTTCAATAGTATTGGGTGGTGTAAACGTCGAGGAATTGAGAAAAATGCTTTATTTCTGGAAGAAAATTTAGCAAGATTAAAAAGTTTTTTACTGTAAAGTCGGGGACATACTTACAAGGCTTGGTATTGAAGAAGATATATCGCCTTTCAATATTTTATGTCTGCCAGGAAGGATTCTATCCTTTCTGGTTTTTCCATTGATATCTTACAAAGTGATTAGTATTGACTGTACATCTTTTAACATTATGTATAATGCAAACAGTAAAAGGAAATTGTAAAATAAACATAAGTTTCTAATTATTCAGAAAATACACAGAGGAGGGTTAGTTGTACATAGGATATTAACTCTCAGGAAAATTGTCGTTTCATCACGAATTATGTAAGCGTTTACAAATAACGACAAATATTCATTTTTATATAAGAGGAGGATCTGAAAATGTCGGACACTGTAAAAATTGGACTCATCCAGGCTTCCAATGATGTGGATGGAAATGAACCGGTGGAGGTTCATAAGCAAAAGGCGATCGAAAAGCATCTTAGGCTGGTCAGGGAAGCGAAGGATAAAGGTGCACAAATCATCTGTCTTCAGGAGATCTTCTATGGGCCATATTTCTGCTCCGAACAGAATTCAAAGTGGTATGACGCCGCTGAAGAGATTCCGAATGGCCCGACGACAAAGCTGTTCCAGGAGCTGGCTAAGGAGCTGGGCGTTGTCATTGTCCTGCCTATTTACGAGAGAGAAGGAATCGCCACCTACTATAATACTGCGGCGGTAATCGATGCGGATGGTTCGTATCTCGGAAAATACAGGAAGCAGCATATCCCGCATGTAGGGGTTGGCGACCAGGGCTGCGGTTTCTGGGAGAAATACTATTTCAAACCTGGAAATCTAGGCTATCCGGTTTTCGACACGGCGTTCGCAAAGGTTGGGGTCTATATTTGCTACGACCGACATTTTCCTGAGGGTGCTAGATTACTAGGGCTGAAGGGCGCTGAAGTCGTCCTGAATCCTTCTGCCACTGTTGCAGGTCTATCTGAATACCTATGGAAGCTGGAGCAGCCAGCACATGCGGTTGCGAATGGCTATTATGTTGGCGCGATCAACCGTGTAGGCTTTGAAGACCCTTGGAACATGGGCGAGTTTTACGGACAGTCTTACCTTGTCGACCCGAGGGGCAATTTTGTCGCGATGGGAAGCCGGGACAAGGATGAAGTCATCATTGGAGAAATGAATAAGAAATTGATCAGGGAAGTCCGTGATACATGGCAGTTCTACCGTGACCGCCGTCCGGAAACGTATGAGGAGATGACGGCACTTTTACCATAAGATTCAAGACAACAGGAAGGGCTTTACATTGGCAGGAGGTAAAGCCCTCTTTCTGTACGAATTTCTAAAAAGGGAGGTTGTTTGAGTGAGCAAAGGAAATGTCTCGAAAATTTCTTATGAAGATTTGCAGGTTAATTTTCAGGAAGTGCATCCTGGCCTGACGAATCAGGAAGCTATAGAGGAATCTAATCGCTGCTTGTATTGCTATGACGCTCCGTGCATCCAGGCCTGTCCGACGGGGATTGATATCCCGACTTTTATCAAAAAGATTGCTTCTGGTAATCTGAAGGGCTCGGCGAAAACGATCATGACAGCGAACCCGATTGGAGCCAGCTGTGCCCGTGTCTGTCCAACAGAGGAGCTATGTGAGGGGGCATGTGTGCTCAACCATTCGACAAAACCAATCATGATCGGAAATCTGCAGCGTTATGCGACGGACTGGGCGATCAGGAATGATCAGGTGCTATTCCAGGCTGGAGAGAAGAATGGAAAGAAGGTTGCGGTTGTCGGCGGCGGTCCTGCCGGGTTGTCGGCTGCAAGGGAGCTAGCTTTGCTTGGATATGATGTGACGATTTTTGAGGCGGAGGACAAAGCAGGAGGATTGAACACTTACGGGATTGTGTCTTTCAGACTTCCGCAGAACATTTCCTTCTGGGAAGTAAAGCAGGTTGAAAGCCTTGATGTCAAAATCCGTACGAATACAAGAGTCGGAGTCGATATTTCCGTCGAAGAAATCATGGACCAGCATGACATCGTCATTTTAGCTGTCGGAATGTCAAAAGTGCCGGAGCTCGGGATAGATGGTGAAGACCTGGATGGAGTGTATGATGCGATTGAGTTCGTCAAGGCCACAAAAACGAAACCAATCGACAGTCAATTTTTAGGAAAAAAAGCTGTTGTAATTGGAGCCGGGAATACAGCGATCGATGGTGCGACTTGTTCGGTCCGTCTTGGTTCGGAAAACGTGAAAATCCTTTACCGCCGTACTGTAGAAGAAATGACGGCTTACGATTTTGAATATGAATTCGCCAAGCAGGATGGCGTGGAATTCCGCTGGCTTACTGCGCCGTTGAAAATCATTGGCGACGAAAATGGGAAGGTCAAGGCGATTGAGTGCGTGAAGATGGTACTAGGTGAAGCAGGTCAAGATGGCCGCCGGCGTCCGGTTCCCCTCGAAGGATCGGAGTTCATATTAGAAGTGGATGCGGTCATCAAGGCGATTGGCCAATCAAGATATGTCGGCCTGCTCGAACAATTTGGATTGGAGCATAGCGGCGGTGTCGTCAAGATTAATCCGGAAACGTATCAAACCTCGAATCAAAAAGTGTTCGCCTGTGGGGATGTCATTTTTGGGAAAGGTCAGGGTGAAGCAATGGTCGTTTCAGCAGCCCAGCAGGGAAAGGACACGGCTTACGCGATTCACCAGCTGGTGTCGAGTACAGTCCCGGAAACAGCCTAACAAACAAAGGGAGGTAAGTGTATGGCAGATTTACGTATTAATTTGGCGGGAATCCAGTCGCCGAATCCGTTTTGGTTAGCTTCTGCTCCTCCAACCAATTCGGGCTACCAGGTTCAGCGTGCCTTTGAAGCAGGGTGGGGCGGCGCTGTCTGGAAGACGCTGGGAGACCCAATCCTGAACGTTTCTTCCCGCTTTGCGGCGGTCAGCTTCAACGGCCAGAGAGTGGCGGGTTTTAACAATATTGAATTGATCACCGACCGTCCACTTGAGGTGAATTTAAAAGAAATTTATGAAACGAAGAAGAAGTTTCCGAACCATGCGATCATCGCGTCTTTGATGGTCGAGCCTAAGCAGGAAAAATGGCATGAGATTGTGAAGCGGGTGGAGGATGTAGGTGTCGATGGGCTCGAACTGAACTTTGGCTGTCCGCACGGAATGGCGGAGCGGGGCATGGGTGCAGCATCCGGCCAGGTGCCTGAGCTAGTCCAGAAGCAGACTTACTGGGTGAAGGAAGTAGCCAAGACTCCGGTTATCGTTAAGCTGACACCGAATATCACGGATATCACGGTGACGGCTGAGGCAGCGGTCGAAGGCGGAGCCGACGCAATCAGCATGATCAACACGATCAACAGTCTGGCCGCGGTCGATATCCATACATGGGATACCGTTCCGCATGTTGGTGGTAAAGGAGCGCACGGCGGTTATTGCGGTCCAGCTGTAAAGCCAATCGCCCTTCATATGGTAGGGGATTGTGCTCGAAATCCACGGATCAATGTCCCTATTTCCGGAATCGGCGGGATTTCCAACTGGGAGAATGCGGTTGAGTTTATGCTTATGGGTGCTACAGGAGTCCAGGTTTGTACCGCAGCGATGCACCATGGCTTCCGGATTGTGGAAGATATGATTGAAGGGTTAAATAATTATCTTGATGAAAAGGGAATTGCCTCGGTATCTGAGCTTGTCGGCAAATCTGTCCAGAAATACTCTGACTGGGGTGACCTTGACCTGAACTACAAGGTCGTTGCGCGAATCAATAATGAGACGTGCATTAACTGCAATAAGTGCCACATTGCCTGTGAGGATACCTCGCATCAGTGCATTGATATGCTCAAGGACGACAATGGAAACAGCTACCTGAAGGTGCGCGAAGAGGATTGTGTCGGCTGTAACCTCTGTTCGATCGTCTGCCCGGTTGATGGAGCGATCGATATGGTCGAGCTGAAGAGTGAGCTGCCGCCAATGACCTGGAATGAACGCCAGGCAGCACTTGGTGTGCTGGCTTGCGGAGTGGATCCGGTTACTAAGTGATTAAGTGCCCAAAGAGTGCAGGTCGGCGAAAGGGAACGAAACCATGAATTGCGTCCCCAAAGAGTGCTCGTGAGCCGGCTGAAAGGAACTGACCCATGGTTTGCTTGCCCGAATAGTACAGGTGTGCAAGCAAAAGGGATCAAAATCGGGATCCAGATGCCCAAAAAGGAACTCAAAAAACCAGTAATGAACATAACTGAGCTTCTAATACTCACTACCTTTCTTTTGAGGAGGAAATTTGATGAAAAAAGTAATAAAGAGTGGAACCATCGTGACCGCAACGGATACATTCCATGCGGATGTGTTGATTGAAAAAGGTGTGATCAGCATGATTGCTGACAATATTGATGTCCAGGGAGCGGAGGTCGTTGATGCGGCTGGCTGCTATCTATTCCCGGGCGGTGTTGACCCGCATACTCATTTTGAGATGCCTTTTGGAGGTACGGTTACGAAGGATGATTTTGAAACAGGATCGATTGCTGCTGCCTTTGGCGGCACGACAACTGTCATTGATTTTTGCTTGACTGAAAAAGGGGTTCCTTTGCAAAATGCCATCAATACCTGGCACGCCAAGTCGAAGGAGAAGTCGGTCATTGATTATGGCTTCCACTTGATGATTGGTGAAATCAATGATGAGGTCCTTAACCAGCTTCCTGCTGTCATTGATGAGGAGGGCATCACATCATTCAAGGTTTTCATGGCTTATAAGAATGTTCTGCAGGCCGATGATGAAACGCTGTTTAAGACATTGCTGGCTGCGAAAGAGCTGGGTGCCCTTGTCATGGTCCATGCCGAGAATGGCGATGTCATTGAGTATTTGACAAAGCAGGCACTGGCCCAGGGCAATACTGATCCGATTTACCATGCCCTGACGAGGCCGGCTGAGGTCGAGGGAGAAGCGACTGAACGGGCTGCGACTTTCACTGGACTCGCGAACTCCCAGCTTTATGTCGTTCACGTATCCTGCGCGGATGCAGCCAGGAAAATTGCAGAAGCGAGGAATAAGGGAATTAATGTGTGGGGTGAAACGTGCCCGCAGTATTTGGTGCTTGATCAGTCTTATCTGGAAAAGCCGAACTTTGAAGGCGCAAAGTATGTTTGGTCACCGCCATTACGAGAAAAGTGGAATCAGGAGGTGCTTTGGAACGCATTAAAGACTGGGCAGCTTCAAACTGTAGGTTCAGACCAATGCTCGTTCGATTTCAAAGGTCAAAAGGAGCTGGGCCGTGGTGACTTCTCCAAGATCCCAAATGGCGGGCCGATCGTTGAAGACCGGGTATCGATTCTTTTCTCTGAGGGGGTGCTGAAGGGAAGGATTTCTCTCAACCAATTTGTTGATGTGACATCTACAAGGGCGGCAAAGCTGTTCGGCCTGTATCCAAAGAAAGGAACGATTTCTGTTGGAGCGGATGCTGACATCGTGGTATTTGATCCAACTGTGGAGAGGACAATTTCGGCTGAGACCCACCATATGGCGGTTGATTATAGTGCGTTTGAAGGAATGAAGGTGACTGGGGAGCCTGTATCGGTGCTATCTAGGGGAGAATTTGTCATACGGGATAAAACCTTCGTTGGAAAACCAGGGGCAGGCCAGTACCTGAAGCGCGCTAAATATGGCGAAACCAAAGCGAATCTAACGAAGGAATCTCTCACTCTATAACTCGCAAGGCACCCTGCAATATATTTTTTAGATTTCGAGGCAGCCATCCAGTTCAACTAACCGCAGCGAGAGGGGGATTCTCTTGCTGCTGGTTATTCCGTTATTAATCGTCTTACAAGTCATTTTTAAAGGAGGTGTACGTGAAGATATAATCATGAGTTGGTTGATATCTCTTTGACTTTGTAATTCAGAAAATTAAGTAAACTTTATGTGGGGGTGTCTGAATGAGCAAAAAAGGAAGTTACTTAAAGTCGCCCGACTTGTTGCCCATCTCCCATGGCGACAGGAAAATTAGTGCATTTGGTTTTGCAGTTATCTGGGTTGGCATGGCTGTTGTTTTGGCTGCGTTTGCGATTGGCGGCTCAGGGATCCAAAGCTTGCCTCTAGGCTGGGTAATCGTGGCAACGCTTATTGGTTCAGTGGCAATTGGTATTTTCATGACAATCATCGGTGATATCGGTGTTGAACATGGACTCTCGTTTCCTGTTTATATGCGGGCGCCATTTGGGACGTTCGGTACTCATATACCATCACTGGTACGCGGAATTACCGCTTCCTGCTGGTTTGGCATCAACACCTATTTCGGAGCGACAGCAATTAATGGAATCTTGAATTTATTGTATGGCTTTGATAACTGGTTCATCTGTTTCGTCTTGTTCGCAACGGTCCAGCTGGTGAATACTGCACTCGGCATCAAGGCGGTTGAGCGTTTCGCCGACCTGGCAGCGCCAATCATCATCATTATCTCGTCCTGGATGTACGTTTCATTATCAGATAAAGCACTGGCTGAAGGAAGAGATATTTGGGTGTGGGTGGAAAGTCCGGTGACAGGAGGGGCAGCGTTCACAGCCTTCATGGTTGTAGTCATGGCCAATATGGGATTCTGGGCAACACTTGCTGCAGATATGCCATCCTTATCGAGATTTTTCAAAGCGCCAAAAAATGAACGAAACTGGCTAAAGCGTAATAAAGCTCAGATTGCCGGAAGTATCATCGCCATGCCGCTTGTAAATACATTCATGGTCATCATCGGTGCCGTTTCGTATGTGGCCGTCCTGAATTATGATCCTGTTGTCGGTCTCCAGCAGGCGGCAAGCGGTTTTATTTTAGGCGTTCTATTGCTGATGATTGTGCTGGCTCAATGGTCAACCAATACTTCCGCCAATGTCATTCCTGCCGCAACGATTTTCTCCAATGTCGGCGGTCCCAAGATTCCATTCTGGGTGGGCGTAATCATGGCCGGTGTTGTTGGGATCATAGTCCAGCCATGGAGTCTTTTTGGCATTATCATCCCTGCCTTGCTTGTCATCGGCGGAATCTTGTCGGCAATCGTTGGGATCTTGTTCACGGACTATTATATACTCCGCAAAAGGCGTGTAAATGTCCAGGACCTGTATGAGGAGCACGGACAATTCAGATACATGAATGGCTTCAACATGGCCGGATTGATTGCCTGGGTTGTCGGCGGGGCTGCTGCTTATCTGATGCCATCCTACTCGTTCCTTGTTGGCTTTGCCGTTGGCGGAATTGCCTACTACGTGCTGGCCAAATACTGGTGGTTTGAGAAATACAAGCAGGCTGAAATCGAGGATCCAAGTGATGAAAAATACCTCGGAATAACAGTGGGCCGCGATTGGACCATCGACGAAGGTGTTGAATCCGTCGTAGTTCCAGAAGCCACGAATCCTATAAACACATAATCGGAAGGAGCGTGCAATCTTTGTCAGAGTACCAGGATTTTTTACAGGAGAGAGACCGGCTTGATTTTATGGTCCAACAGGGGTACAGAATCAAAAATGTAACCGAGAATTTGAGCGGGGCTTTTGTAGAGTTTGAAAATGGCGAGGGCGAGAATGAAACGCTGCAGATCCTTACTCCGGATGCGCGAAAGTATTTTTCAGTCCTATTATTGAAGCAGCAAAAGGCAGGGGCCTAAAATGGAATGGAGGGTTGAGCAATGGAATATATGTTAAAATGCCGGGACAATGTTTTTCCTTGTGAAGTGACAATCGATGACGACAATGGCCGGTATATGATCAAGAAAGCAGATTCAAGCGGCGAGGTGTTCAACTCTTCGGCCGAGCTGGTTCATTGGATTTTGGACAATTGGGAGATTGATGATTTTTACTATCAAGTGCAGTTTGAACAAATGCTGCGTGAGATTCAGGAAGGACATATTGTATAATTTATGTATGTTTGAGGACTTTTGTATAAGAGTCCTCTTTTTCATTCGTTTTTTATCGATAAGACACTTCCAGAAGCTTCTTTTTGAAAAAATGGAACAATAAAATTAACGCGAGTGCTGCCAGCGGATATACGGGAATGGAATAGTAAAACTTCCAGCCAGTATAAATCAACGCATTATTTTTAACACTAAGCCACTCGTAAAAGAGAGCAAACCCTGTCCATGCGAGAATGTACCAAACGGTCTTCCGCCCATACAGTTCGAATTTATCATATATATACAAGAAGAATAAAGACGCACAGGGATACATGAAAAAATGAAATAAAGCCCCTGAAAGCTCATACGTTGGGTTATCTCCAAAATAATAAAGTTTAAAAGGAGTCGCAATAAAAAAATAGTCGATGGTGGAAACCAAGAATATGTTATACATCCAAATTAAAATGACAATGATTGGCGAGAAGTATTTTCGAATCGGCAAGTACAAAAAAAATGCCGTAAACGAAGAAATGATAAAGAACCATTCATTCCAGTCAAAAGTTACATTCATTTGTATTCGCCACCCCGAAATAATAAAATGCGGAATATTTTCATAAAACCGATTAGCAATAGCAACCCTGCAAACCAGATGGCTGGTGACCACCAGAACTGCCAATTCTTATGAACTAAAACACCTAAAAAGTGATTTAGCCATTCTATACTTGTTAAAAGAACGACAAATCCCAACATTAACAACAATTTTCTAACCAAATTATTCGCTTTTAAATAATAATCTAAAAATAACACCATGAGTAAAGGGTAGAGAGTGATTCTGCTGATGAAATGCGAAAACTCAAAAGACAGTTTTTCAGGAATATAGAGATTTTTAAAATTCATATAGAACAAGGCAGAGAAGTTTTGGGCCACATAAGATGCAAAAAACCAATATGCCAGGATTTCAAGAATGTGCAGCTCCTTTTTTTTCCTCATAAAAAAAATAATAGCAATTCCGTTCATCAATAAATAAAGGAATAAAACCATTTCATAATCTCCTCTGTTGCTGGGCTTTATGATTGCCGGTATTTTAGTATTCTTCCCGAGAGCTATTTTATAATGGATAAATTGTTTTTGAAGAAAAAATTCGATTTACAAATTAAAAAAACATATCCAATATGGATGAAAAGTCATGTCAGCAAAAGTGTTTATTTCAATAAACAGAAAACGACACAAATTGCATTTTGGTTCTTTTATAGTAGGGGATATCCTAATTGAAAAGGAGATTTTGCTTTGAAATCTTATATCTCAGTAAAAGACCTTTTGCAAAGAAAGCACTTCGAAAATATTGAAGTTGTCGCTGGACATGATGGACTGGCCAGGATTGTTAAATGGGTTCATGTTGTTGATGTGACGAAAATCAGGAATCTATTGAATGGTGATGAACTGATTTTATCGACAGGTCTTGCCTGGAAGGAGGACAAGGTGTTATTCCTTTCGGTTGTTGAGCAGTTAATTGAATCGCAGGCGGCGGGGCTATGTATTGAAATAGGGACCTATACATCTTTTTTGCCGCAGGAAATCATTGACCTTGCCAACGAGCATCATTTCCCGATCATCCTCTTTAAGCAAGAGGTCCCGTTTGTCGAAATAACCCAAGATATCCATACTCTCCTTATCAATCACCAATATCAAATGATTTCAGACTTAGAAGGCTATTCACAGGCCTTGAATAAGAAGCTTTTAACGATTGAAGATCATAATGAAATCCTCACTTTTATCCATCAATATTTAAATATTCAAGTCGTCACAATCTTTGGCAATCATGAAATACAATTCACCCCGAAAGTAAGCGAGAAAGAAAAGGATGAACTATTAAACATCATTGATAATCATGCATTGGCTTCTCCCTCGCCATCAGTTGCAAGCATGCCCATTCAGCTCCTTGGTGACAGCAAAGCGGAGCTGATTATACTTTCCAGGGACAGGCAAATCACTGACTTTGACCAGCTGATTCTAGACCGGAGCGCTACGGCCCTTGCCCAGTTCCTGTTAAGAAAGCATTATGTTGAGGAAAAGAGGCACGCGGAAGAAACGGAGTGGCTAATGAGCTGGCTTGAGGGTGAGTATAGTGAGGAGTCCATTCAGGAATTTCTTGCTTATCATACACCTGCGGTTAAACCAAAGGGGGCTTTTGTCTGCTTGTGCAGGCTGGACCCATTTGAGCATTATTCCAACGTTGACTTAACTTATTTTAAGCTCTATACGAGGACGATTTTTGAGCAGCAGGGCTTCACTCTGTTTTCAATAGAAAAAAGAGATTATTTAATCTTTATTTTTCTCAATAAAAGAAACACTGGAACCTGGAAGCAGCGAATGAAAGAAGGAATCCAGAAACTGCTGCAAAATGAAACTAAAATCGCCAAAAATAAGTCCAGGCCAGTACTCGGAATCGGAAAGTATGTAGAAGAGTTAAAAAATATTCCTTTTAGTTACCAAACTGCCATGGAAACAATTCGGATCCAGAAACGCTGCAGCCAGCATGAGGGCAGTTACTTTTACGACGACTTACATATTTTCAGGCTCATTTCCCATCTCCACAAGCATCTGGATTTGAAGGAAATTATTGATGAATATCTAGAGCCGGTGATCAACTATGATCAAAAGTACAATGGAAAGCTGATGGAAACGCTGAAAACGTATTTAGCGTGCAATGGCTCTAAGCAGGAAACAGCGAAGCGCCTTTATGTTGTACGTCAAACACTATACCACCGAATTGAAAAACTGGAAAAACTGCTCGGTAAGGATTTTATGAACCATGAAAAGCGGCTCGCGATTGAATTCATGCTGCATTCATATGAATTCTTGCTGTCCTCCAAGCAGGTAAAAGGGGCCGAACAGGAATCATTATAGATTATGGCGGGTGGAACGATCCCTCCTTTTGTGGAACAGAGGTGATTTAATAAGATTCTTTTTGCAATAGGAGTTTTTCAGCTTTTAAAATGCCGATAGATCTTTCTATCGGTTCATTTTTTTATATGATGATTGGTTTTTGTGTAAATCCCTTTTTCATTATGTGCAATTTCCAGCCTCAGTTATTTTACATAATGTCTAATGAAAGCTTGTTGAAAATCAAAGATAATCTAATTATAGGAAAAGTTTTTTAAAAATTTAGAAAAAATAAAGGAGGCTTCGAAAGTATGACGGTGATTAAAAATGAAACGGCTGTTTTGAAGAACTATATCAATGGTGAATGGGTGGATGCCCAGAGTACCGGAACGCTTGACGTGCCGAACCCGGCAACAGGGGAGGTGCTTGCTGCGGTTCCTGTTTCTTCAAAAGCCGATGTAGAGCTTGCTGTAAGTGCTGCGAAGGAAGCGTTCAAAACGTGGAAGAATACTCCGGTGCCGAAAAGGGCGCGAATTTTATATAAATACCATCACCTGTTGACGGAAAACCATGAAAAGCTGGCCAAGCTGATCGTCAAGGAGAATGGAAAGGCCTTTAAGGAAGCACATGGAGAAGTCCAGCGGGGAATCGAATGTGTGGAGTTTGCGGCTGGTGCCCCGACATTAATGATGGGAGAGAGCCTATCCAATATCGCGGAGGATATCGACTCGGAAATGTTCCGTTACCCGCTTGGTGTTGTCGGTGGAATTACTCCATTCAATTTTCCAATGATGGTGCCGTTGTGGATGTTCCCGCTTGCGATTGCCTGTGGTAATACGTTTGTGCTGAAGCCGTCTGAACGGACGCCCCTATTAGCAAATGAATTGGTTGAACTGTTTACGGAAGCAGGTGCACCAAAAGGCGTACTGAATATTGTTCATGGCGCCCATGATGTCGTGAATGGATTGCTGGATCACGAAGATGTTAAGGCAATCTCATTTGTTGGCTCTCAGCCGGTTGCAAAGTATGTGTATGAAAGGGCCGCAGCTCAAGGAAAGCGTGTGCAGGCTTTATCCGGTGCAAAAAATCACCATATTGTCATGCCGGATGCCGATAAGGAAAAAGCGGTAAACCATATCATCAGCTCAGCTTATGGGAGTGCGGGGCAGCGCTGCATGGCGTGCAGTGCCGTCGTTGTGGTCGGGGATGGAGATCAGTTTGTCCAGGCGCTAAAACAGAAGGCAGACGAGCTGGTTATTGGAAATGGTCTGGATGAAGAGGTACTGCTTACACCGGTGATTAGGGACTCCCATCGTGAAAAGGTACTGGGATATATCGAAAAAGGTGTTGAAGAAGGAGCAACCTTGTTGCTGGATGGGCGGAATGAAATGGATGAGTTCAAGGATGGAACTTTCCTCGGGCCTACCATTTTTGATCATGTCACACCAGACATGAAGATCGCAAAGGATGAAATATTTGCACCGGTATTAAGCTTGCTGAGAGCGGAGGATTTGGATGAAGCACTTGAGTATATTCGAAAATCCCGTTTCGGAAATGGTGCGACCATTTATTCGAAGGATGCAAAAGCCATACGACAGTTCCGAGAAGAAGCAGACGCAGGAATGCTGGGAGTCAATGTTGGCGTTCCGGCAACAATGGCCTTCTTCCCATTCTCCGGCTGGAAGGATTCCTTCTACGGAGACCTTCACGTGAACGGCAAAGATGGGGTCAACTTCTATACGCGTAAAAAAATGATTACTTCCCGGTTTGATTATTAAGGACACATCGATATTTAGAGCTTAGGAGGAGGGCAGGCATGACAAAGATTAAGCAAGGTGAAGATTTTCTGACGAAAGACCGCGATTATATCTGGCATTCCATGAAGCCTTACAGCCCCGATAGTACCCTGATTGCCGAGAAGGCAGAAGGCTCATGGGTGACAGATCATAAAGGCAAAAGATATCTGGACGGTATGGCTGGCCTGTGGTGTGTGAATGTTGGTTATGGAAGGACAGAGCTTGCGGATGCTGCTTACAAGCAGCTAAAGCAAATGGCTTATTTTCCGCTGAGCCAGAGCCATATTCCCGCGATTAAACTCGCTGAAAAACTGAATGAGCTCCTTGGTGAAGAATATGTCATCTTCTTTTCGAATAGTGGATCGGAAGCGAATGAGACTGCATTTAAGCTGGTAAGGCAGTATCACCAGCAAAATGGTGAACATGGCAGGTACAAATTTATTTCCCGCTACCGGGCTTATCATGGGAATTCGATGGGATCCCTGGCAGCCACTGGCCAGGCCCAACGAAAATATAAATACGAACCACTAGCTCCTGGATTCCTGCATGTAGCACCGCCGGATTTGTACCGTGGTGCTGACAAGAAGGACACGGAAGCTGCTGAACTAGAGTCTGTCAAGGATATAGACCGAGTGATGACATGGGAGCTGGGCGAGACGATTGCAGGTGTCATCATGGAGCCGATCATCACTGGGGGCGGTGTCATCGTTCCGCCGGATCAGTATATGAAGGGTGTTAAAGAGGTTTGTGAAAAGCATGGTGCCCTGTTGATAGCTGACGAGGTCATTTGCGGATTCGGCAGGACAGGGAAACCTTTTGGGTTCATGAATTACGGAGTCAAACCGGATATCATCACGATGGCAAAAGGAATCACCAGTGCTTACCTGCCATTGTCCGCCACAGCGGTTCGCAAGGATATCTACGAAGCTTTTAAAGGATCAGAGGAATACGATTACTTCCGCCATGTAAACACATTTGGAGGGAACCCGGCGGCATGTGCCCTGGCTTTGAAGAACCTCGAAATCATGGAAAAAGAACAGCTTTTTGATCGTTCAAGCGAGTTAGGCGCCTATTTAAAGCAAAGCCTTGCTGATAAGCTGAAGGATCACCCGCTTGTGGGAGATGTGAGAGGAAAGGGACTGCTCGTCGGGATCGAGCTGGTCAGTGATAAGGATTCGAAGGAACCGCTCGGAACAGAGCTTGTTAACAAAGTCATTGGCGGCTGTAAGGAAAAGGGTCTGATAATTGGCAAAAACGGCGCCACGGTAGCCGGTTACAATAATGTATTGACCCTTGCTCCGCCACTGAATATCGAAATGAAAGATCTTGATTTTATCATACAGACACTGACTGAAGAGCTGAAATCGATTTTGTAAAAATATCACCTATGGCACTCGTAATCCCTTTAGGATTACGGGTGTTTTGCACAATTTACTTTTTTACCAGAAAGGTAGATGGACAATGAGAATTGGTGTACCTAAAGAGGTCAAGAATAACGAGAACAGGGTTGCCCTAACACCAGCCGGAGTGATGCAGTTGACCCAGCACCAGCATCAGGTTGTCATTGAAACAGGAGCGGGTCATAATTCAGGTTTTATCGATGAGCTCTATATTGAGGCTGGTGCAGTAATTGCTGATTCGGCTGCAGAAGTCTGGAAAAGTGAAATGGTCATCAAGGTCAAAGAGCCGACACCAGAAGAGTACCAATATTTTTACGACGGATTGATTCTGTTTACGTATTTGCACCTTGCAGCTGACAGGGCGCTGACCAAAGCATTGATCGACAACAATGTAGTGGCTGTCGCCTATGAAACGGTCCAGCTGCCGAATCGCACTTTGCCGCTCCTGACGCCTATGAGTGAGGTTGCGGGAAGGATGGCGACACAAATTGGAGCCTCCTTTCTTGAGAAGTCACGTGGTGGAAAAGGTATTTTGCTCGGAGGGGTCCCCGGGGTTAATAGAGGCAAGGTCACGATCATTGGCGGCGGAGTTGTCGGAACGAATGCCGCAAAGATTGCACTTGGGCTCGGGGCGAGAGTCTCCATTCTTGATGTAAGTCCCGACCGGCTTCGTGAATTGGACGACATTTTTGGCAACAGCATCACGACGTTAATGTCCAGTCCATACACGATTGCCGATACCGTTGCGGAATCTGACCTGGTTATTGGAGCTGTTCTTATTCCAGGGGCAAAGGCACCGAAACTCGTAACTGAAGAAATGGTGTGCCTGATGCAGGAAGGCTCCGTCATTGTCGATGTAGCCATTGATCAGGGAGGGATTTTTGAAACAGCCACCCACGTGACCACCCATGACCATCCAACCTATGTCAAACATGGCGTTGTCCATTATGCAGTTGGGAATATGCCCGGAGCGGTCCCGCGGACATCGACGATCGCTCTCACCAATGTGACCGTTCCTTACATCCTGCAAATCGCCGACAAAGGCTATGAGCGGGCATTTGAAGATAATGAAGCTTTACGCAAAGGACTGAACATCATTAACGGAAAAATTGTTTATGAGGAAGTGGCCAAGGCCCATCAAATGACAGTGATATAAAAAACAAAGGCGAAGGTTCCGATAATTAGTCTCTGTTAAAGTATATGACCTTCTAATTTTTTGATCTTCCACGTAAACTTAGGAACTCACTTGCTTGTGGGAAAATTATTCTCTCAATCGCGACGGATATTCGCACGCTAAATAGCGATAATCTCACAATGTAAGCCTGTAATCTCTCAAACATTTTCGGAATCGCACAAAAATGAAGCATAATTGCGAAGTCTTCTGATATATGGAAAAACGAGAGTGAAATTTGGAAATATGAAAAACTTTCTTTAAGGAGGGGATTTTTACATGGAACTGCAAACTTTAACCATCAACAAACAGCGGTTGGAACAGCGGATCAATGAGCTTGCAGAAATCGGGAAAATTGGCGAGACAGGCGTCTGCCGGCTGAGTTTATCGAAAGAGGACCGGCAGGGAGTAGAAAAGGTGAAGGGCTGGATGGAAGAAGCAGGACTGACAGCGAGAATTGATCACTTCGGCAATTTGATCGGCCGGCTTGAAGGTGAAAATCCAGAGGCGCCCATTTTAATGCTTGGATCCCATATTGATTCACAGCCCTATGGAGGAAGGTTTGATGGCGTCATCGGAGTACTTGGCGCGCTGGAAGCCGCACAAACGATGAAGGAGAACAACATTGTGTCTAGAATGCCGATTGAGGTGGTCGCTTTTAGCGATGAGGAGGGCTGTCGGTTTAATAAAGGATTGTTCGGGGTCAGGGGAATCCTTGGCAAGCTTGAAGAGGGTGAACTGGAGCGGACGGACAAGGATGGGATTACACGGCGCCAGGCGCTAATCGAATTTGGCTGTGATCCTGACAAGCTGAAGGAATCTGAATATCCAGAGGGAAGCATTGCTGCGTTTCTGGAAATGCACATTGAACAGGGGCCTGTACTTGAGAAGAACAACTTGCCGGTTGGCATTGTCACCGGAATTTCGGGTCCTCTATGGCTGACGGTGGAGTTGGAGGGTTTTGCTGGACATGCCGGTTCCGTTCCTATGCCAATGAGGCAGGATGCGCTCGTAGGGGCGGCAAAAGTCATCGTTGCCCTTAATGAACTGGCCAGCGAAGATCCGGACGCCCCTACGGTTGGAACTGTTGGAAGTCTGAAAATCTTTCCTGATTCCCGCAATATTATCCCTGAAAAAGTGACGTTCACAGTAGATTTAAGAGATATCGATATTAATAGAAGGCACCGGATCGAAGAAAGATTAAGAACACAAATTTCCGAGATTACCGAGCAGCACGGTTTATTGTGCAAGATTTCGGAGGATACGAACAGTGAGCCGCGCTACTGCTCCCAGGAAATCATGAACGTCATGAGGGAGGAAAGCAGTAAGATCGGTCTCGATACGATGGAGCTGATGAGCGGTCCGTTCCATGATTCGCTCGCCATGTCATATGTATGCGATTATGGGATGATTTTTGTCCGCTGCCAGGATGGAATCAGCCATAATCCAAAAGAGTTTTCAACCTTTGAGGACATATCACTGGGTGCTGAATTGCTTTATCAAACAGCTGTAAGGATGGCCGAAGAAAATTAAATGATAGAGTAGATGAAACAAGTTGAGCAAAAAGAGATTTAACACGTTGTATATCGTGGTTGCACTAATTCAGCTTTGAAGAGAAGTTCAATCATGATGTTAACTGGTATTATCTATGAATTAAAAAACTGTTTGCTAGGAGTCTCTCTGCCAAAAGTAAAAATGATGGAATTAGCACATACTAAGAGTCCATCATGATAAGGATATTTTTGACATAGTACGTGTACATTAAAGTAACGAACCGTGAAGGAGTCTTCTTATTATAGAAGTCTTCTTTTTTTGAGAATCTACTAGAAAATCGATTGATAAGTTATGGGATCCATTCTAAAGGCCAATTTAACTTGATTTGTAATTAAAAATTTATCGTTTTTTAGTGGGAAATTTAACTGTATTTTGCCTTTACTTTGGACTAGTTTTGTATTTTAATTGTTATATAGTTTAGAATATTATTATTATTCTAAAAATAAAGGGGGATAAGAGAATGAGAAAGCATTTTAGAAGAATCGCTCAGTTTACAGCTTTATCAAGCCTGCTATTGGTGTCGGCTTGTGGGGGTGCCCAATCGTCTGGGGAAAAGGAAGCAAACGGGGCAGGAAAAGTAACAGCTGATATTGGAGTCATATCCTATATCAGCGGACCGGGAGCGGCGTATGGTGAAGCTATTACCAACGGACTCAAGCTAGCAAACGAAGAAATCAATAAAAAGGGAGAGGTAGAAATCAACCTTGTCATTGAGGATTCAGCAGGCAAGCAGGATCAGGCATTAACCGCTGCCCAGAAATTGATGAATTCCAAAAATGTCACGGCTATTATTGGACCGACTCTAAGTACAGAGATGAACGTAGTTGGTCCTGAAGCGGATCTAAACGGGGTGCCAATTATGGGAACATCTACTACTGCTGAAGGGATTCCGCAAATCGGTGAATATGTATTCCGAAACTCGCTTCCTGAAGCATTGGCTATTCCAGCATCGATCGATAAAGCGATTGAAAAATATGACGCTAAAAAAGTAGCAATCTTATATGGAAATGATGATGTGTTTACGAAGTCGGGTTTCGATACTATGAAAAAGGCAGCTGAAGAGAAGGGGCTTGAAATCTTGACCATTGAAACCTTCCAAAAAGGCCAATCTGACTATAATGCACAATTAACGAAGATTAAAGGTCTGAAACCTGATCTGATCCTGGCTTCAGCTCTTTATAACGAAGGTGCAGTCATTATGGACCAGGCACGCAAATTGGGGATCGATGTTCCGTTTGTCGGCGGTAATGGCTTCAACTCTCCTGAAGTGATCAAAATTGCCGGTGATGCTGCCAACGGCTTGATTGTGGCAACTCCCTGGTATGGTGATAAAGACGATCAGAAAATCCAGGACTTCGTGAAAAAATATGAAGAAAAATATGGCAAAAAGCCTGACCAGTTTGCTGCACAGGCGTATGACGCTCTCTATATCATGGCTGAAGCGTTAAAGAATGCCGGAGAAGCAGACCGGGATGCGGTTCGAGACGCATTAGCGGAAACAAAAGATTTTCAGGGAATTCTTGGAAGCTTCTCCTTTGATAAGGACGGAGATGTTGTAATGGAGCCTACTGTTCTTATAATTGACGAAGGCAAGTTCAAGGTGTTTGAATAGTCAGACCCGCGATCCATCAGCGGATTACTCCGCTGATGGAAATTTCTTTTAAATAAAGAATCAGAAGGTGAGATGCCATGTTAATCGAACAGTTAATCAACGGAATTACCCTGGGCAGCATATATGCCATTGTGGCACTAGGCTTTACACTCGTTTTCGGGGTGCTGGGCATCATAAATATGGCCCATGGTGAAATTTTTATGTTTGGAGCTTTCATTGGTGTTATTGTAACTTCCACTTTCAAAGGACCTCTATGGCTTGCTTTCGCAGCAGCTGTTTTGGTGACTGGGATTATGGGTTATTTGCTGGAGCGCTTTGCGTTAAGGCCTCTCAGAAATAAACAGGGAGTTTCACACCTTGCCCCTTTAATCAGTACCATTGGTGTTTCCATCCTGCTTGAAAACTTATCCCATCACTTATTTGGGGCAGGAAACCATCCGTTCAATAATACTTTTGCGGAAATCAGCTTCCAGATTGGATCGATTACAGTGTATCTGGTGCAAATTGTCATTTTTATGATTTCTGTTATTTTAATGTACACACTATCGTATTGGCTAGGGAAAACAAAAGCTGGCAAAGCACTAAGGGCAACTGCAGAGAACCTTGAAACGGCCAGTCTTCTAGGAGTCGATACGAAAAAGACAATCACCATGACCGTGATTATCGCTTCGGCTATGGGGGGAATTGCAGGAATCCTTGTCGGAATGGCATTTAACTCGGTCACCCCTCAAATGGGCTTGTCTATAGGCTTAAAGGGGCTCGCTATAATCATTCTCGGTGGAATGGGGAATGTCAAGGGTGCGATGGCAGGCGGCCTGATCCTTGGATTGGCGGAAACCTTCATTGTGGTGTATGGAAACTCGGGCTACCGAGATGCGATTGCGTTTGTGGCAATCATTGTCATACTCCTTGTTAGGCCGCAAGGATTATTCGGCCAAAAAATTTCGGCATAAGAAGGTGAACCAATGCTTGGAGAACTTATCAATCCATACTATTTACAGGTCGCTTCATTTATTTTGATCAATGTCATACTAGGTATAAGCATTTATATAACACTTTCTACAGGCCAGCTTTCACTTGCAAATGCAGGGTTCATGGGAATAGGTGCTTATACTTCGGCGCTTCTGACGCTAAACTTCGATTTTCCAATCTTGATTGGAATTTTAGCAGGGACACTTATGGCTGGATTGTTCGGCATTATTATCGGCATTCCGACTCTGAGGCTACAGGGGGTTTATTTGGCCATCGTGACTCTTGGTTTTGGAGAAGTCCTCCGTGTTGTTTTAGTAAACTGGGAGTCTTTGACCAAGGGATCGATTGGTTTATCTGGCATTCCCCATCTTGGACGCGAAATCCTGAGAAATTTTAAGGAATTTGGTTTCGACCCGAAGGTTATGGGATTGCAAAACAACCAATTCATTTTTTTGATGGTTTTTCTGCTCTTATTGTTTATTGTAATTGGGGTTATATGGTTTTTCAGAAGACAATCCCGCTCTCGGGTTGGTCGGGCATTTGCTGCCATCAAACTGGATGAAAAGGCAGCTGAATCTATGGGCATCAACATCACTTACTATAAGGTTCTTGCTTTTACACAGGGAGCTTTGCTTTCAGGGTTTGCCGGGGCCTTGTATGCCCACGTGCTAGCCTATATCAGTCCGGCTGACTTTGCTTACCACAGGGCAGTTGAGATTTTGATTTTTGCTGTGTTCGGTGGCAGCGAGGTCATTTGGGGGCCGGTATTTGGAGCATTATTCTTAACAGTAATGCCTGAGGTCCTTCGTTTTATCAGTGAGTATCGTTATATGATTTACGGTTTGATCATCCTCGTGATGATGGCAGTCCGTCCTCAGGGACTCATTGACGTTCATCTTCTAAACTGGCTGAAGTTGAAAACGAAGAAAAGGGGGAAAGAGCATGGTACTGCAAATCAAAAAAGTGCATAAAAATTTTGGCGGAATCAGCGCAGTTTCCGATGTCTCCTTTTCAATCAACAAAGGTGAAATCTTCGGGCTGATCGGCCCGAATGGAGCAGGAAAAACGACGATGTTCAATTTAGTTACCTCAATGTTTCCGTTAACTTCAGGCGAGATTGTTTTTAACGGGGAAAATATCAGCGGACTCAAGCCACACCTTACCACAAAAAAGGGGATATGCCGTACGTTTCAAAATATCCGCCTGTTCCCTCAGATGACAGCTCAAGAAAACGTCATGGTAGGGGAGCATTGTCGGAGCAAGTCGGGCGTTTTCAGCAGTGTCTTCAGAACAAAAGCACAACGTCAGGAAGAGGAGCACATTCGCAGCAGAGCGAATGAATTGCTCGAATTTGTCGGCCTGGCTGGATATGGCGAGAATTTAGCAGACAGCCTGGCTTACGGACAGCAAAGAAGGCTGGAAATTGCCAGAGCGCTGGCAAGTGATCCGCAATTGCTGCTGCTTGATGAACCGGCAGCTGGGATGAACGAAACAGAAACAAGCAGTTTGTTTGAGCTGATAAAAAAAATCCAGGCTAAAGGGGTTACTGTCCTGTTGATCGAACATGATATGCCGCTGGTGATGAATTTGTGTGACAGGATTGCAGTGCTTAACTTTGGCAGGAAAATTGCCGAGGGCAGTCCTGCTGAGATACAGAATAACCCTGATGTCATCGAGGCATACCTCGGCAGTGAGGAGGATGAACTATATGCTTAAGGTTCAGGGGATTTCTACTTCCTATGGAAAAATCAATGTGTTAAAAAATATTAGTCTTGAGGTTGAGGAAGGCAGTATTGTTACCATTCTCGGAGCAAATGGTGCAGGAAAATCGACCACGATGAAAACGATTTGCGGCCTTTTAAAGCCGCAGGAGGGAAAGGTTGAATTTTTTGGAGAGAATGTAACAGGAAGGAGGCCGGATCAGCTGGTGCGAACAGGAATCGCACTTGTGCCTGAAGGAAGGCAAATTCTTTCCGGTATGACCGTGCTAGAAAATCTTGAAATGGGTGCCTATCATCGAAAGGATAATGAAATTAAACACGATATCGAAAAAGTGATGGAGAGATTCCCAATTCTTAAGGAAAGGCATCAGCAATTGGGAGGTACTCTCTCTGGAGGACAACAGCAAATGCTTGCCATCGCGAGGGCGCTCTTGAGCAGGCCTAAACTTTTATTACTTGATGAACCTTCAATGGGCCTTGCACCACTTGTTGTAGCCGACATTTTCAAAATCATCAAGGAGATCAACGAAGCAGGGACAACCGTTCTCCTAGTGGAGCAGAATGCGAGACAGGCTCTCCGTGTATCTGACTATGGTTATGTTCTTGAAACAGGGAAAATTATCGCAGAAGGAAAATCCAATGATCTTTTGACGGACCCAAGAATCATGGAGGCATACCTAGGGCGGAAATCAAGTTAACGGAACTTC
Source organism: Mesobacillus sp. (assembly GCF_047739415.1). Classification (GTDB taxonomy): domain Bacteria; phylum Bacillota; class Bacilli; order Bacillales; family Cytobacillaceae; genus Mesobacillus. The sequence continues at coordinate 26,097 of NZ_JBIQOE010000008.1, forward strand.
GCTGCTAATCACAGATTGTGGTGAAGTGGGGGGACGTACTCTGTGCTTCTTTTGGAAGCAATAGGTACGTCCCTAAGCTTGCTGAATTGTTTATTGATAGAGTAAAGAATGTAAGACGTTTGAAGTTCCTTTTTACCGAAGACCTTTAAATTATATCCTAACAAAAAATGTTGGTGGTTCCTGTTCTAAGGCAGCTACATTTTTTGTTGACTTTCTTCTTTGTTGTTAAAAAGTAGTAAAGGAACGGTAAGGTTTTTATTAGGTAAAATAAGACCCCTTTAATGAAAAAAAGGGGTTTCCTTTATTATGTATAATGCCGAACAATTAAGTCGGATGAAATTGGTTTAATCCCCATCTCCCGTGACCAGATAGATAATTGTCCGATATGATGAATTTCATGAGTGATGATATGACGGATTACTTTACCATAAGTAAATGAATAAGTTTTACCACTCCGATTTTTTATTTGAATTTTTCTACTTTCATCTTCACTAGTCATATTTCTTATGAAATTTTCTGTAATTCCTTTTGTAAAGTTTGAGTAGCTAATAACATCGACCAAAGTTTTAATAGAATTCTTTTCAGGGTAGCTTTCGGGTTCTTCAAGTATGTAATTTATCCATAATAACTCACAATCAATAACATGAATCATATTTTTCAAGATGCTTCCCATACCGCCAATTCTTTCAGCTTGAAACTCCTCTATGGATAATGACTCGCACCATTTAAACCAGTCCTCTCTCACCTGCCAATTATATAAAAACATATCAAACAAAATGATTCCCTCCTAATAGTTATATAGAATATTTTAACAATAAAATTCATTTATTTGGTACAATGTGGGAAAAAGGAGTTTTTTTAAAGAGGAGGTCTGGCAATGACATGCTGGGTAACTAAGATAATCGAAACCTCACGCGGTAACTTTGAGGTTTTTGTTAAAGGGGTGGGCAACCCAATTTGCGTGACTCATCATTATTCAGAGTTTAATAATTCTGGTGATTACTTTGCCGAATCTTTTACAGAGACCAATAAAGTATTTCTTGTTAATTTAAAAGGTGCAGGGAATTCAAGTAAGGCAACTGAGGCCCATGAATTAAGCATGTTTGATGCTGTTTATGATCTTGAAGCAATTCGGGAAGCATTAGGTTATTTTAAGTGGACATTTGCCGGACATTCAACAGGAGGTATGATAGGGGTCATTTATGGTATTCATTTTTCTAAATCCCTGACTTCACTAATAATTGTTGGATCGGCTGCCAGGAAATACGCTAATTCATCACCTGAATGTATCTATCATCCAGGTCATCCAAAGTTTGAACGGATGCAGGAACTTATTGAGATTTTAAAACGTTCTGACCTATCTCCTAAGGAAAGAGACGGATTGACAAAAGAAAGAACCATGCTGTCTCTATATCATCCAGATAAGTATGAAGAATACTTTTCATTAGGCATTCACAAAAAGATCTCAGCTTCAAGAATGAATTTTTTTATTAGAGAAGAAATGATCTTTGATGTAACTAGAGAATTAGGAAAAATCTCAACTAAGACTTTCGTACTAAGCGGACGATACGATGTCCAGTGCCCACATTTTTTCTCAATAGAAATGAATGAATTAATAACAAAATCACAATTAATTGTTTTTAATCAAAGCAATCATTACCCATTTCTAGAAGAGAAATGGCTTTTTCAACAATTTATCTCAAGTCACTTAAAAGAAACGCTCTGACTTGTGGAACTACAGAAACAGAATAAAAAATGCAGGCGGGGAGAAGAGAAATGAAAACAAAGCAATTGCCAAAAGTTCATATAAGAGAATTGACTATAGATGATACAGAGGACCGTTACAAGTGGTGTCTGGATGAAGAGGTTACAAAGCATTTAAATATGCCAGATAAATACCCTCCATTTAGTAGAGAAGAAACACAGACTTGGATAGAAATGTGTATAAACAAGACAAATGGATATGAACAAAAAGCAATCATGACTGAAGAAGGTAAACACATCGGTTGGGTAGATTTAAAGAATATCGATAAGTTAAACAAGCATGCAGAATTAGGAATAGCAATTGGAGATAAAAGCTACTGGGGTAAAGGTTACGGTTTATCCGCGATGAACGAAATGCTTATTTGGGGATTTCAACAACTAGAGCTTAACAAGATTTGGCTTAGAGTAGAGATTGATAATAAAAAAGCTATTAAATCTTATAAGAAAATGGGATACGTAGAAGAAGGTATATTAAGACAAGATAGATTTAGAAACGGTGAATTTGTTGACCGGTTAAGAATGAGTATTCTTAAAGACGAGTTTTGCAATAAATTGGTGCAAGGCTCAGATCGAGCAGCTACCATGCAGCGATGTGATTGAACAATAGAAGCAGGTTAATAGAAAATGTACTTGAAGTTGTGGAAGACAAAGGAAGAGACGGGAGGGTGAACAAATGTCAGATCCAAGGATAATGCCTGAGCCTCATAGGTATGCAGTTTGTGCCCGCGAAGATATGCTGATTAAGGAATTCTATAAGGGTGTTTTTGATGAAGTCTTCGTTTTGTACCACCCGTTTATTAAGCCAAAAGCAAATGACTATGACTATTGTAAGGCTGGTTCACTAGGGAAAAATGAGATACTGGCACTTTGTGAACCTATTTCCTGGGCAGATTTCTTAGTATTATCTTCGGTTGAAAACTATAAAAAGCTGGATATTGGGCTACGGACAATTATAGGTGGATTGAAAAAGCAATTTGCCGATGAGGCAACAGCTCAAATCATCCAGCATGTATGCAAAAATAATAGATTAATCATCCCATCTGAAGGATTCTTTTCGGAATTTCTTATTAATAAAATGCTATCCGCCATTCAAAATGAAGGACACGAGTGGATCTGGTGTGGTGATGAATTTGGTTCAGAACGGAAATTGCAATACATAGATGATTTAATCAATGACGATAATCCTTTTGGGAATCAGAGAATCAATCTATTTTCACACGATAGCAGCATCCTGCTGACAACCCACTGGGATAGCCATTTTTCACTACTGTGCTCAGATAAGGAGACAGTTAATAGGATAGTAAACCTATGTAACCTAGAAGGCTTTTATTGCACCGATAAAACCCAAATTTATTGGAGCATCTTTAACTAAGCAGTAATCCTTAAAATTAGGGGGTTACAAATTGAAATTAATAAAATGGATAGCTATATCAATCGCAATAGTGATTGTATCCTGGTTTGCTCTTGATTTAATTAGATATGGAGATTATGACGAAAAGAAACAAATAAATGAAATTAATGGGAATACATTAGTGCTGGTTGAACTTAAAATTTTGCCAGATGCTTCATATATCCCTTTAAACGTGAAAATTACAGATGAAACACTAATAACAAGTGTAGGTCCTCAATCCCTCTTTCTTAACAATATAGTTGATTTAAAACAGGGTCAAAAAGTAAGAGTGTGGTATAACACAAACTCTGACAATGAAAATACAGCTAAAAAAGTGGTGGTTTACAACTTGTTTTGATTTCATTGATCCGTTACCCATTAAATTTACGGGTGAGTTGATACGGAGGTATTACCACTTATTATTGAAGTAACGGGGCAAGTTGAATAAATTCAACTCAATAAGGGGTGGGAGTATGAAGTTTTGGTCAATGGCTATGGTCTGGTGGTTGATTCTAAGTATTGTCTTTATTTATTTAGTAGATTTATTTACTTTTAGGCCTAATGTTATATCAGGTAATGGCAACTTATGACTCTTATTTGTAGTGCCGGCACTGGCGTTTTTTATTTTGTTTGTAAGAAGTTTATGGAGATATTTAGGCACACTCAAATTTAAATCTAACACTTGGATGAAGATTGGTTGGGGTGCATTTGCTATTTTGCTTCTGCTATCCAGTTTAGAATATAAGCTTGCAATAGATCTTATTAACGATTTAGGAGGTACACCTTCTATAGTTTCTTCAAAAATATACCGCTATCCCCGGTTAAATCAATATACTAATACAATTTTCATTAACTTTTACACCCTGGGTATTATGGCAACCGGAATCACTATTTTAAGAACTTTAATTAGAAGCAACCAAAAGTCAAATAGTGAAGAATATTAAACAAAAGGAGACTGTTAAAATGACAGTGAAATTCCCTTTAATTTTCTAGGGATTCTTTGCATTCTTGGCATTCGTTGCATTACTCTCTACTTTTTTATTTTTCAAAATAATGTTTTCCGATTTAGCTCCTGCGTTTTTGAAAGCTGAAGCTATCCCTTTAGCACTTTTTTTAGGGTTAACATTGGTTGAACAAAGGAACAAATAAACAGAAATTCTCAGGGGGGTTAGTCATGGGAACACCAATGATCGTCGACCAAGTCTTAAAGGATTATATTAACCTATTTAATGAACATTTTCCTGAAACCATTAAAGGGTTATACATACACGGTTCAGTTGCCCTGAATGCCTATGTTAATGATTCAAGTGACATCGACTTTATCACTTTGACGAATCGTCGATTAACAGAGGAAGATTCAGAAGCTTTATCTTATATACATAAAACAATAGCGAACAAATATAAAAAGCCAGAAATGGACGGAGTTTATTCTGTTCGCGAGGATATAGGAAAACTCTCCAATAGCGGTGATCATAACTATAAATATCCATACTATAACAATGGTGAACTATTGTTCGGTGATTACTTCAATTTTAACCCTATAACTTGGTGGGTGTTAAAAAGAAAGGGACTACGCATATTAGGACCAAAAATTGAAGACTTTCAATTTGAAATTCAGCCGCAAGAATTATCTTCGTATGTACTTGAAAATATGAATAGTTACTGGACCAATAGGATTCAAATGGCTGAAAGTTCATTTGACCATTTAGTAAAGCTGCCGACCGACGAAATTGATTTTGAAATAGAATGGACCGTACTCGGATTACTACGTCAGTTCTATACAATAAAAGAATTCGATATTGTTTCCAAGTTGGACGCTGGTGACTATGGATTAACGAAACTACCGGTGGAATGGCACAATATTATAAAGGAGTCTATGAATATACGTAAAGGTGTCAAAACGGAGTGTTTTAGCTCAGAGATGGAGAGATTGGATCGTACTTTAAGATTCTCAAAATTCCTTATTAATCATTGTAATAACATCGTAGAGAACCGTATATTCTAATAAATTTTTTTAAAAAAATAGAAGTCGGGATTTTTTTAGTAGACTGAATCTTTTATATATTGAAAAACGTATTACTTTAAAAGGGGGAATTGTAATGTTTAATATGGTGCGAAAAATGAAATCCACAATGTATTTAAGTTTCATTCTGATCATGTCAGTTTTTTTAATAGCTGCTTGCTCTAGCGTAGATGCAGAAGACAAAAATAAAGAAGCAATTAAAAAAGTTCTTGAGCATGAGTTTACTGGTCCAGATGAGAAGCTTATGGATATAATGTGGAATCCCAAATATAGGACTGTAGTAAATAATAAAGAAGAAAATAAAGAACTTGATAAGTTATTAGAAGAGAAATACGGATCATACTTTACAGATTCTGGACTTCATTCCTTCATAACTGCATTTGGTGGTACTCAATACCAAACCTTTGCTTACAATGCTGGTTATAAAATTTACTTAAAGGGTGTCACAATTGAGCAAAGTGAGGAAAATCAAAGTCTTTATACTTTTATAGCGAAGGTTGGTTATCAGAAAAGTGGAGAAGAAGAAAAAACAGCAAATGTAGAAGGGAAAGTTTCTTTCTCTGCAAAAGAAGAAGGTAAAATTGGGAAATTTGAATACGGAATCGACGACGGTTTGTCGGATAAATTGAGAGAATAAGAAATATAGCAATATATCAGGCCACGGATTATTTAAATGTTCTAGGAAAGAATCGGAGGAGAAAATGTGGAGAAACAAAATATTGTTGCCAAAGTGCTGCGCGTCATCGGGATTGCAATTATGATCGGCGGCTTTTTCCTAGCATTGACCACGGGATCCAGTCAAAATTTGGGAATGGCTTTGCCTGTCTTGTTTTCCAGTTTTGTCACAGGCATGCTTTTTATTGGGTTCTCTGAAGTCATTGCCTTGCTTCAAAAAATTTACCTTCAACTTTATAAGGGCGGCACCAAAGTGACAGCCTCTTCAAGCACCGAGCCTGAGGTAGAACAGCCACAAGAACAAATAAAGTGGCACCCGTCAGCGCAAGAACTCGTAGACATCCAGGAAATCTACAATGGCCAAAAGATAACTAAGATTGAAGCATCTCCATACGAAGATTATTGCATAGTGCAGATTGAGTGGGAAGACCACATCGAAGTGGTGGAGCTGGGAGGGTTCAAGCCAAAGAAGGTCTCTGCTGCTTCCAAACCGGACCTTGTGAACAATATACAAAAATGGTTCAATAATTTACCTTCATCCTAAAAAATTAAGCTATTTGATATTTTATTAAAGGTTACATTAGAAAAATAAAAACCATCTAATAAATTTCATTTATGAAGTTAGCATATATGCTTTAATCTATAAATCTAGATATATATCGAGGTGATTGAATGAATAGTGAACAATTGCTTAAAATAATCTTAGACCGATTTGATAAAGTAGACCAACGCTTTAATGAGGTTGACCACCAGTTTAAAGAAGTTTTAACTAGGCTGGACAGTATTGGAGAAAGCCAACAAGAAGACGTTAGAGGTACCCTTCAATTAATTTCTAAAAAGGTTGACGGTATTAGGGTTGACGTTGATTATTTAAGTGAAGACAGGGAAACACGTTACAAAAATAAATAGTCTGGAAAAGAGAATTCAGTCCTAATATTGGGACTGATTTTTTATGTAGTAATAAAATTTGATAGTGAAAAAACTTGCCCAGAGTTTTTGTGCTCTAAGCAAATTTTATCAAATATTAGAAAGGAAAGAATAAGGTGTTTTCGATTCTTTATTCTGCTTTTATCCCTGACTGCATTTCATAATTCCTTAATAGCATTCCATTTGCTTTTACCATACCCAGCTTTTCGTAGTAGGGGACGAGGTCATCGTCACAACATAAGTCAATCATATATATATCAGCAAGTTCTGTCATCATTCGATTGACCAATTCCTTGCCGACTCCTCTATTCTTGTACTCGGGTAACACTTCAAGAAAGGGGATATACGCGGATAGGATTCCATCACTGATTGCAGTAATGAATCCAACCACTTGATCAGCATCTTCATTGAGTGCTAGAACAACTTTGCTGCTGTTTTCTAATAGATTGAAATGAGTCTCTGGACTTGGTGGGGTAGGCCATCCGTCAAAGAAGCCTTCCAACATTTCAGATGTAATACCTTCTATCGAATTTTTGAATAGCAACAGTTATCAACTCCTTAAATTTTTTTCTTAGGCAGTTGATATAAATCAAAAGTAAAATAACAAATCAATGACCCTCCAGACCTTCTTCTATCTTGTAGATATTCAATTTTAAAAGGGGAAATCCTCCCAAACAGCTGCAAATTATTTCTCGGGAAAGCGCAGGATTTGACTTTATTTTCAGGCTTTGTCGGTTTTTTGGACATTGTGGCAGTTTGTGTTAATTGTACAGGCTTGTTAAGAAACATGTCGAAACTGAATTTTGGTTTTGGCTGGACATTTAGCCCTAGTTCTGTTTAAGTTTTCAGTATAGATAGAAAATTTCAAAAGAATAGGGGTTGAGGAAAATAATTAAATTTAAGAAGCCAGATATCGAGAATTTTTATCGTACCTTTAATATTCAAAGTTTTACGGTTAGTCCGGATGAGAAGCAATTGGTGTTCAGCACAAATTTAACAGGGAAGTACAATTTGTGGGCAATGGATCTGCCTAACCAGTATCCATATCCCCTGACATTTATTGACCAGACCTGCCAAGCATTGAGCTATTCGCATGATGGAAGCTTTATGGTGGTTGGTTTCGATCATGATGGTGATGAAAATGGTCAGTTATACGCACTCCCTCCAGCAGGTGGAGAGATGGTGCCACTTCGCACGGCTGAAGGACACCGTCATATGTTGCCGTTCTTATCAAAGGACGATCAACGTCTTTATTACACTTCTACAAAAGGCAATGAGACCTATCTGAATATTTACCGTTATGATATCGAATCAGGTGAGGAGAGCGTTATCGTTGAGGGAGAAGGCGCGGCTTGCTTTTTAGTGGCTGTTGACGAAGAAGAAAATAATTTTGCTTACCTAAAACAATATGCCAATACATACGCTCCTGGATTTATTTTTCAGGATGGGAAATCGTACTCACTGACACCTGTAACAGATGAGCAATTCACTGTCGGCGAGGGAGTGTTTGTAGGAGATGAATATTACTTTGTCACTACATTTGGTGAGGATTTTGATTATCTTGCAAAGTTCAATCTTAAAACCCATGAGTTTACCAAGGTTCTTTCGATTGAAAAAGAAGAGTTCGGCCCTATCCGATATGATAAGAGTACAAACAGCCTTTATTTCGTTACATCAAAAGGCGTTAATGATTATTTATATCAATATGATTTGGCTGAAGGAACATATACAAACAGTCATTTGCCAGCTTCGATTATCCAGGGTGGCACAGTTGCCAAGAGTGGGAATGTATACATTTTAGCTGGGTCAGCGACGAAGCCTAATAACATTTTCATGAAGGCATCTGGCAGTGACAAGTGGAAACAGCTGACGAACCTGGCTGTTCCGGGTGTAAAAGAAGAGGATCTTGTGAATCCTGAAGTCCTGACTTACCCATCCTATGATGGCATGATAATGGAAGCTTTATTTTTCAAAGCGAAAGAAGATGTCAGCAATGGCCATGTCATCCTTTGGCCGCATGGTGGCCCGCAGGCGGCAGAACGGAAATTCTTCCGGGCGATGTTCCAGTTCCTTGTGAACAGAGGGTACAGTATTTTCGCTCCGAATTTCCGCGGATCAACGGGTTATGGGCTCGCGTTCACGAAAATGGTCGAGGGCAATTGGGGTGAAGGACCGCGCCTTGATAACATTGCTGGTCTTGAATACCTTTACGAAAACGGAATGGCTGACAGGAATAATACCTTACTGATGGGTGGAAGCTTTGGCGGATATATGGCGTTGCTGTTGCACGGGCGCCATCCGGAATACTTCAAGGCAGTTGTCGATATCTTCGGGCCATCGAATCTATTCTCATTCATTGAATCCGTCCCTGAGCATTGGAAACCAATCATGAACCAGTGGGTTGGCGATCCGGTCAAGGACTTCGATAAGCTGACAGAGTTTTCGCCGATCACTTATCTTGATACGATGACAAAACCAATGCTGATCATCCAGGGAGCAAACGACCCTCGCGTCGTAAAGCAAGAATCAGACCAAATCGTCAAAGCCCTTCAAGAAAAAGACCGCGACGTGAAATACCTTGTACTTGAAGACGAAGGGCATGGATTCTCGAAGAAAGAAAACGAGATTCTTGTGAACCGTACGATTCTTGAATTCTTTGATCAATTTGTTGAAGCTAAGGTATTAGCAGAGTAGCTTGTTGAAACTCCCCATCTGCAGGAGATTCCTGGTGATGGGGAGTTTTTGTTTTATATAGAGTAAAAGGATTAATGCATTTTTTGTAGAATTTTAGATGATACAGCTAGGGGGTGGGTTAATGACAGAATTTGAGTTAAATAATAAAACAGCAGCGTTTCTTTCTACATATGAACTATTTGAGGACGATGAGATTCAGCAGGTTCAGCTGCAACACCGATTGGATATAGTCGAAGCGTTTGGAATTGATAAAGGAATGAGTGTTCTGGAAATTGGCTGTGGCCAGGGAGATACAACGGTGGCATTAGCAGACGCGGTAGGAAACGAGGGGAAGGTGACCGGCATCGATATTGCCAGTCGTGATTATGGAGCTCCGTTCAAGTTGGGAGAGGCAACCGACCGAATCAAGAAGTCGGCATTGGGAGGACGTATTGATTTCCATTTTGAAACGGATCTCGAAACATTTGAAACTATAGAAGTATTTGATGTCGCGGTGTTATCCCATAGTTCCTGGTATTTTAAGAGACCTGAGGATTTGCTTTGTTATTTAAAGAAATTGAGAAGAATGGCAAAATGCATTTGTGTGGCGGAATGGGATATTGAATACACTTACATGACTCAGCGAGCACATTTTTTAGCTGCTTCCATTCTGGCATTGCACTCTAATTTCATAAACAGTGATGGAAATATACAAAACCTGTTTCACAAAGCACATATTCAAGAGTTGCTGGAAGAGGCGGGTTTTCAAATCTTCAAGCAAGATGTGATCGATGCCACGTATTTACAGGACGGACAGTGGGAAAAGAATTATGCCAATAGCATTCGTCAAGAATTTGACAGCGTTCCGGAGATGATTCAAACGTTAGTCGCGAGCTATTACGAATTGATGAACGCTCCCATGGAAAATTGGCAATCGTTAAATAGCTTTATTTTATGTGGAGAGTGAAATTACATGCAAAACCGCTTGGGATACCAAGCGGTTTATACATCATGAAATATTAGTCATTTTATTCTTATATAGAAGTTGCTCTAAATCATGGTCCATCGTAAAAATGGAACTTTGTTTCAATGTTTTCATAAACAGTTCTATTAAATTTTGAGAAGAAATTCTTATACTTTCAACTGTTACTTCCTCTGGATACGTTGAAAGGTATGCTTCAATAAAGGATGGGTTTAAGGTTTGGTACGCTTTAAACTGATGCAGTTTTTTGTCCTCGTTTAATGCTTGTACGATTAAAGTATAGTCTCTCATATCCTCAAGCTTCTTAAGTGCATAGATGTAGTTATTACGCTTTAATTCTTTTTCCAATGCTAAAGCACAATAAACAAACTCAAATGCCACGTCAAATCCTACATTATACTTAACCGGTTTGTTTTGAAATTTTTCGTTTTCAGCTTCCATTTTCTCGGATACTAAACCCGTTTTATCGACAATTACTTTCCATAAGGGAGATTTTACGGATAAAAATTCTCTTGGGACAATCGAAACATTAAATTCCAGTCCATTTTGCAGAAGTGCGATTACAAGAAAAATGTCTTTACTAAATGGTTTTTCTTTAATATAGCTTGTGTTAAAGTCACTTAGGGTTTCACGAACAAAATTTCTTGTTATGTCCGCATCTTCAATGTTAGAGGTAGCAACCATTAAATCAATATCAGAGTAATCATCTTTATATCCAATTACTCCTGAACCTATTTGTACGATTCCTTCCACTAAATCAGATGCCCCGATTTCTCTAATGGCTTTTTCAAAATAAGCGTTTCTCTCTTCATTATTATACATATTCCACCTCTGCTTGTTAATTTTTAATCATTTTAACATAAAATTACAATTTATTTTCGTTTTTTTCTGGCAAAAGGAGGAAGTAGATTTTATGAGTAAGGTGTAGGGAGTTAGGGAAAATACACTCTGTTATCATCTAAGGAGGTATTTTCAATGGCAAAAGTTTTAGCAGTTTTATCAAGTGGTTACAAGGATGAAAAAAACAATTATGAAACTGGTTGGTGGGGAGAGGAATTATTCGCTCCGATGCAGCTTCTTGAACAGGCGGGCCACCAGGTTGACATGGCATCGCCACTTGGAGGCAAGCCGGTTATCGATAAAATGAGCATCAGTGAAGAATACGATCCGAAAGGTATTTATAAGGAGCTTTATGAGTCCGGCAAAGCGGATAATACGATGAAGCTTTCAGATGTGAATCCTGACGACTACGATGTCGTGCTCGTTGTAGGCGGACATGGTGCAATGTACGACCTGGCGAAGAGTGAGGATTTGCATAAAATTATGAACGAGATTTACGATGGAGGCGGCATTGTCGCTGCAGAATGCCATGGGCCTGCACCGCTTGTATTTGCGAAGCGACCGAACGGTGAAAGCTTTATCGCTGGTAAAAAAGTGACAGGTTATCCCGATGAAATGGAGCCAGAAGGTCTATTGGATATCCTGCCGTTCAGCCTCGAACAGGAAATGAGAAAGGTCAGCAACTATGACCAGGGAGATCTTGAAAAAACGGGACATGCTGTATGGGCGGACGAGCAGCTTGTGACAAGCCGCGATCCATTTTCATCTGAGTTGATGGGAGAAGAATTGGTCAAGGCGCTGGATAAGAAAGTGAAATAATTTACGTATTTTTAACACCTTAAGGAAAAAATAACTGTAGACGGAAAAATACGTTAAGGAGAGATCTTGTATTATGGAAAACGAAAATAAAGTGGCTATTATCACTGGTGGCGGCAGCGGATTAGGGCAATCGACCGCACTCAGATTAGCAGAAGAAAAAGTGAACATCGTTGTGGTTGATATCAGCGATAAAGGCGGCAATGAAACTGTTGAGATGGTGAAAAAGCTGGGAGTGGAGGCAATTTTCATCAAAGCTGATGTCTCTAAGCAAGAGGATGTAAAAAAATATGTCGATCAAACAGTTGAACATTTCGGCAAAATCGATTATTTCTTTAATAATGCAGGGATTTCAGGCAGCGGCTCGTATTTCCTAGATTCATCTATTGAAGAAATTGAAAAGATTGTAGGGATTAATCTTCTAGGTGCACTATACGGTGTCCGTTATGTTGCTGAAGTAATGCTGAAGAATGGCGGAGGTTCCATCGTAAACACCGCCTCAAGTGCAGGCGTGATCGGTCAGGATTCCGTTGTTACCTATTCTGCTACTAAGCATGGAATTATTGGCTTGACGAAGAGTATGGTAGCAGAGTACGGAAAAGACGGGCTTCGGGTGAATGCCATTGCTCCGGGACCAACCGAGACGCCAATGGTTAAAAGCTTTTACGAAGCAAATCCGGCAATGAAGGAAAACGCAATGAAAGGGATCCCTCAAAGACGATTGGGCAAGCCAGAAGAAGTTGCTGAATTGGTAACATTCCTGCTAACCTCTAAAGCACAGTATATTAATGGAGAAGTCATCCGGATCGATGGCGGGTTTACTAATACGAAATAACAGTGAAGCCGGGGTGAGGGAAAAACTTACCCCGGCTATTTATTTTTTCAAAAAATAAACCACACTTGAGTTGGAGTTTATAACTACCATAGATAAGCACCTTCGCAAGTATTAGCAATTGGTTCGTAATAACAATGTTTTTTATATTGTCCTGTGAATGGTTGATTGTACCATGTTGGAGGACAAGGAGCATATGGATTAAAATACCAAAGAGCAAATTTTGAAGGGTGTTGCCTCCAATATTCTAAGACTTGTTTGGCTAATCTCTTTTCTACACTTCTGGCTCGGTTATAAAAAACATTTCCCTTTTGTACTGCTTCAAAAGAGTAATTCCCTCCTTGAATATGGAAAATCACATCTCGCACAGAACGTAAATCTTGAAAATCTAGACAATTCGCTTTAAGTCGATTGACAATTACATTACCAACCATCAACATCCCGAGCTTTCCTTCACCTTCTGCTTCAGCCCTCATCATCCTGGCCACTAATGCAACGTCACTGTCGGTATATCTTACCCTTGGCATTTTTATCACCTCTACGATAATTGTATTTAAAACAGCTTGTAAAAATGTTAACTTGTTCCGATTACTAAGAGATAACGAGTAAAGTCTTCATGAGGAGTAGAAGGAACAATTCCAAAGTTCCAAGCAGGAATTTAACCACCTGCTACCGGAATCACAGGGCATGTGGAATACGGTCGTAACACGAGCAAGTCTTCGAACAAAACCCGGAGAAAGTGAAATTAAGGTTGAAGCATCAGCCAGGCTGCGACAAGTAACCGGAGGGATTCACTAATTTGAGGAACAAGCAAGGCCAACATGTGACCGAAATGGGCGGGCAATACGAATTTGGGACACAAGCAAAGTCAACATGTGACCGAAATCGAAAGCGAACTTGAGTTACGGTCACAAAGAAGGTAACTTTGTGACCGTAGGAAGATCCTTATTGAATTATTCAATCTCTTCGTCTTTAAAAAGTGCCGGGTTGGCTGATGTATTCAAGCTCTGGGTCGACGCCCACAGGTTCCCAAGGAATCTTGGCATCATCTGCTGGGAAGGTAAGACACCGTATCTTGAAAAATAGACGAAGAGTTTCAAATAGGTCCGCGCATTTCCAGGCAGATGAATTTCTTTTGCATAAAACTCATTTTCTGTCACAGTCGCAAAGGAACGGGTTTCGAAGCCTGAAATAAAGCGAGTTTTCTCACCTTTGTACTCATTCTCGATAAAATGAATTTTCTTGATGATTGTTGGATCGTCGCTGCCATCGTAATTGGCCATCCGTGCATGGTTGAAAGCTGAAACAGAATCCAGCCTAGGAACAAGTGAAAGCACATTGCCATATGCTTTGTCGTGGCCTTCATAATAGGGGGTAATTTCCAACTTGTCCATTAAATCCACCAGCTTGAGCTTTTCATCTTTTAAATAAGGAGGGCGGAAAATCTGCCTTGAGAGTTTTAATTCATCAAGAGAGTTGCATTCAAGGGATATGAAGAAGTACCACTGGCCATTATCATCCACGCTAATATCATACGATTGCCCGTCCTTCTCCAATAAGTAATCCTTAAAACGATTTTCTTTATCAAAAGTAAAATCCCACGCAGATTCCTTACCTGGCATGAAGCCAAAAGGAGATTCGATTGGGACAGCAATTTCTGAATAAAGCTTCATTTTCATTGAAAAACACACCTTCACATCATCATAATACATACAGATTACCCACTCACAAACGGTGGCACACATTAATATATAAAAATGGTATCAAAATCGAGGAAAAAAATGGTAATATTTGACTAGATAAGGAGGAGATTTATGCATGGGAGATTAAGACTGAAGAAAATGTAACTGCTAGAGTGAATTTTGCAAATAGAGAAAACATTGAGTTATACATTATTATCGGTCTCATGATTGTATCTGTTCTTTTCATTCCTGAATTGAAGGGAATCATGGCAATTGCGCCAATCGTTTATTTTTTTGTAGAGAGAAAGCTTAGGAATAGGACGAAAGAGGAGGTCGGATTTCGTACTGCTAATTTCTCAGAGAAAATCAAGGAATCATGGATGCTCATTATGTTTGTCGGGGTGGCAATGCAATTATTGTACTTATTTTCTTATCAGAACTTCTTCCCGCAAGTATTAGAGCATGTTCTTGGCAGGATTCCGCTAGATTTCAGTGACTTGAATCCACTACTATTTCTTTTTATTGCATTGCTTGCCTTTGGCGAAGAGATTGTCTTTAGAGGATTAATCCAGGCGCGATTGAGCAAACTCTTGCCAGTATGGGGCGCCATCCTTGCCATCATGCATATTGCGACCGGCGAAACAAGTGTTGTGGTGGTTGACTTAATGAGTGTATTTATCGATAGTGTACTGTTCGGAATCATTTTTGCAAAAACAAGAAGTATCTATATTGCGACGTTAACTCATATTTTAGCAAATACGGTTGCTTTGTTATCAATTTATGTATTTGTTTTATAGGTAATTGAAAATGCAACATAGCAGCAGGAGTATCGCGTCTAATCAGAGAAACTATCTATGTAACTATCCGTTGCATTTATTTTTTGATAAGGAGTGGTAATTTTCATGATAAGAAAAATCGGACAAATCATGTTGTACGTAAATGATCAGGATATTGCAATTAAGTTTTGGACTGAAAAGTTGGGTTTTGTTGTTAAAGCAGAAGAGGATAATGGTGCAGGATTTAGATGGATTGAAATTGCTCCAAGTTTAGATTCCGAAACAAGCATTGTACTGCATAATAAAGAATTTGTTGAGAAAATGTCGCCTGGACTCAATCTTGGCACTCCTTCATTAATGTTTTATTCTGAGAATCTTGAGAAGTTCCGCAGCGATTTATCGAATACAAATGTGTTTGTCGGCGAAATTGTAAACATGCCTTCAGGCAGGGTATTTAACTTTGCTGATGATGAGGAAAATTACTTTGCTGTTATGGAAAAATAATATCTCTCACGAAACCAATGAGCCGTTTTTAAGTAGAAAGCGGCTTTTTTTGGTTATTTTTTACCCACGACTGCTATGATATAGAAAACTTAATTATATATTGGAAAAAGTGGGGTAGGTAATATTTTTACGAATCATGGTATTAAAAAGAGTATGGAAGATGT
>NZ_JBIQOE010000009.1:0-26893 GCF_047739415.1 Mesobacillus sp.
TGACGATTGTGTCGGTTATCGATAACTTAATGAAAGGTGCTGCTGGGCAGGCGGTCCAAAATGCCAACATTATGTTTGGGTTTGAGGAAAGTGCAGGGCTTAAGATGATTCCACTGTATCCATAAAGGAGGATAATATGTACCAGGCAATGACCGACAAGCAATTAATAAAAAGTGTTCCAGATGGAGGCATTTTAACTCCAAAAGGGTTCAAATGCGGCGGAGTACATGCAGGGCTGCGTTATACAAAGCTTGATTTAGGGATGATTGTAAGCGAGAAGCCAGCGAGTTGTGCCGCAGTTTACACGACGAGCCACTTCCTGGCTGCGCCATTGGTGGTTACTCAGGAAAGTATTGAAAAGGAAAAGATCCTCCAGGCAATCGTTGTCAACAGTGCATGTGCGAATGCTTGCACCGGAGAACAAGGGTATCAGGATGCGTTGAAGATGCGCTCATTGGCAGCCGAAAAAATGGGGATTCCGGAACATCATGTTGCTGTAGCATCAACCGGTGTCATTGGTGAATTTATGCAAATGGAAAAAATCGAATCTGGAATAGGCAATCTGGCCATTGGCAAATCAGCTGATGATGCAAAGGACTTCCAAACGGCAATCCTGACAACGGATACGGTAATGAAGAGCTGCTGTTATTCTGCCAAGATTGACGGTATAACAGTTAGTATGGGGGGAGCCGCGAAAGGTTCAGGGATGATTCACCCGAATATGGCTACGATGCTCGGCTTTTTAACAACAGATGCAAGTATCTCAAGTGAACACCTGACGGCTGCGCTAAAAAATGTAACAAACACAACCTTCAATCAAATCACGGTGGATGGAGATACATCAACCAACGATATGGTGTTGGTGATGGCAAATGGAACTGCAGGAAATCAGCCATTGAACCCGGACCATCCAGACTGGCCAGTTTTTATAAACTTGTTAAAAGAAAGCTGTGCAAGCCTTGCGAAACAAATCGCAAGAGATGGAGAAGGAGCTACTAAACTAATTGAGATATCCGTAGCAGGCGCAATGTCAGATGAAGAGGCCCGAATGATAGGTAAACAGATTGCCGGTTCGAACCTTGTCAAAACTGCAGTCTATGGGGCCGATGCGAACTGGGGCCGAATCATTGGCGCAATCGGTCAAAGTCAGGCAACTGTTAATCCAAAAACGGTCGATATCTCCCTTGGAGAAATTACAATGCTCAAAGGAAGTACACCCGTTACTTTCGATGAAAATCAGGCGAGGGAGTACCTGATGAATGACAAGGTTCAAATTTTCGTTGACCTCCATGTGGGGAAGGGGAAAGGAACGGCCTGGGGCTGCGATCTTTCCTATGATTATGTGAAAATAAATGCAAGCTATCGGACATAAAGGGGCGGATTAATTGGAAACAGTGGTCATTAAATGCGGAGGAAGTGTGTTAGAGGAGCTTAATGACAAATTCTTCAATAGTCTAAAAGAATTGATGGAGGATGGGTTTTATCCCGTCATAGTTCACGGGGGCGGACCGGCAATCAATTTCATGCTTGATTTATATAATATCCCGGCAAATTTCAAAGATGGTCTTAGAGTGACGTGTGAAAAGACGATGGGAATAGTTGAGATGGTACTGTCCGGCCAAACCAATCGTCAGCTATGCAGCATGCTGATGAAACAGGGCTTCGATGCTCTCGGCATCAATGGGAGCGATGGACTTTGCCTTCAGGCTGAATATATTGATAAACAGGGATTAGGATATGTTGGGACTATTACAAAGGTAAACACGGACCTGATTATGTTGGCAGTTCATAATAGCTATATACCCGTGATTACGCCAATCGGCATTGCCGAGGATGGCAGCAAGCTTAATATTAATGGCGATTATGCTGCTGCATCGATTGCGAAAGCCTTGAAGGCTGAACGCTGTGCTTTCGTAACAAATGTTGACGGAATTCTGATCAATGGTGAGTTGGTAAGCGAAATTAGTGATAGCCAAATAGAAAGCTATATTTCTGAAGGAAGCATTTATGGAGGAATGGTTCCAAAGGTAAAATCCGCATTGTCAGCTACAGCAGCAGGCGTAGACACAGTCATGATCATTTCTGGCAAAAAGCAATTCTATAAAAATAACTGCTGGCACGGAACTGCAATTGCCGCAAAAGAAGAGGTGTTTTAATGAGTCATTTATTCCCAACCTATCAACGATGGGAAATAGAGCCTGAAAAAGCAGCAGGGACAATCATCTATGGAAAGGACGGACAACAATACCTTGATTTTACTTCTGGTATAGGCGTCTGCAATTTGGGCCATCGCCCTGAAGCAGTTGAACATGCAGTCAAGGAACAGCTCGAATTATTCTGGCATGTATCCAATCTCTTTCCGCAAAGTATCCAGGAAGAAGCAGCGAAAAAGCTGGCCGAGGGATCTGGGCTGGGTTGTGTGTTTTTTGCAAACAGCGGAGCCGAAGCAAATGAAGCAGCGATTAAACTGGCAAGGAAAGCTACTGGCCGGACTAAAATCATCACGTTCCTGCAATCCTTTCATGGCAGGACTTTCGCCGGGATGGCTGCGACTGGACAGGATAAAATCAAGCAGGGGTTTGGAAGCATGCTTGAAACATTTATCCACCTGCCATTCAATGATCTGGAAGCCCTGGAAAATGAATTAGATTCTGAAATAGCTGCGGTAATGATTGAAATTGTTCAGGGTGAAGGCGGAATCCACGTCGTAACAAATCACTTTATAAACGAAGCAGCTAAGTTATGTGCTGAAAATGGCGTCCTGCTTATTATCGATGAAATCCAGACTGGGATCGGGCGGACGGGGAAACCATTTGCATTTCAGCATTTTGGGATTGAACCCGATATCATCACCGTTGCGAAAGGTCTTGGTAATGGACTTCCAATAGGAGCTGCTATCGGCAAAGCAGAACTGGCGGAGTTTTTTGGACCCGGAAGCCATGGATCGACATTTGGCGGAAATCCGATCAGTACAGCAGCAGCGAAATCCGTTATGGAAATCATATTTAACGAAGAATTCTTAAAAGAGGCATCCGATAAAGGTAGACTACTGTTTGAGTTGCTGCACAAGGAACTCGGCTGTTTGGAAGTAATTAAAGAAATCAGGGGACTGGGATTGATGGCTGGAATCGAACTGACTGTTGCTGCGCAGCCAATTTTAGCTGAATTGAGGAAATCGGGAATGATTGCGTTGCCTGCAGGAGAAAATGTGGTCCGGCTTCTTCCGCCGCTGAATGTTAAAGTAGTAGAGATTGAAAAGGCCGTTTCTATAATGAAAGAAACAATAAGTAAAAATAAGGTAGCCGCACAATAACAGAAATTTTTTTAGATATAATTGTATAAAAATAAGTTTATTTAAATAAATATACGTTTGGAGAGGTGTCTGATGAAAGGATATCTGCATCTGGCTGACGGCAAGACATTTCAGGGGCACTTGCATGGATCGCTAGCTGAAGAGGGCATTGCCGGTGAGATTGTATTTTTTACAGGAATGACGGGTTATCAAGAAGTACTGACCGATCCTTCATATAAGAATCAAATCATTGTTTTTACGTACCCGCTGATTGGCAACTATGGAATCAATGATAAAGATTTTGAAAGCAATAAGCCGCATGTTGCGGCAGTGATCGTATGTGAAGCTGCCAAAACAGCTTATCACTATGAAGCTCAGCACACACTCACAGAATATCTTGAGAAATGGGATATTCCTTTACTCGAGCATGTTGATACTCGTGAGCTCGTAAAATGCATACGGCAGAATGGAACGATGCCTGCCATTTTATCAAACGATGCAGTTTGTCATTCAAGCTGTGATACGAATGACGGTCTCAAGGTGCAGGAAGTATCTTCTGCGGCACCACATTCTATTGGTTTTGGTGAAACCCATATTGTGTTAATTGATTATGGTTTTAAGAAATCAATCGCCGACTATCTGGTGAAACAAAATTGCCTGGTGACAATTGTTCCTTACAATTATAGCTTTGAACAAATTGCTGCATTGAAGCCTGATGGCGTTCTTTTATCTAATGGACCAGGTGATCCAAAGGAATTATTTGGGCAGCTGCATGAGGTAAGGAAGGTAATCGAGCAATATCCCGTATTGGGGATTTGCCTTGGGCACCAGCTGGCAGCTCTGGCTCTTGGAGGGGACACAAAGAAAATGCTCTTCGGACATAGAGGAGCAAACCAGCCAGTTTACAATGTGAAAAGCAATCGGGTATTCATGTCCTCGCAAAACCACAGCTATGCTGTTGATCCCAATAGCATCGGCAATACAGGATTGAAGGTCCATTTCTTCAATCAAAATGATCAGTCAATAGAAGGCCTTTATCATGAAAAATGGCCGCTGACGACTGTCCAGTTCCATCCGGAAGCCAGCCCGGGACCAGAAGACAGTGTATTCATATTTGAAGATTTCATCAATACAGTCAAATACAGAAAGCGGAGAGAAGTCAGCTATGCCTAAAGATAAAAATATTAATTCAATACTGGTAATTGGTTCTGGTCCCATTATCATCGGCCAGGCCGCTGAATTTGATTATGCAGGAACACAGGCCTGCATCGCCTTGAAAGAGGAAGGCTATCGAGTCATTCTTATAAATAATAACCCGGCAACTGTCATGACAGATCATGTATTTGCAGATGCAGTTTATTTCGAACCAATGACGGCAGAAGGGATAGAAAAAGTGATCCAGCGAGAAAAGCCTGATGGTATTTTAGGGACTCTTGGCGGCCAGGCAGGGTTGAACCTTGTGTTCAAGCTAAGTGAAGAGGGCACTCTCGATAAGTACAAAGTAAAAGTGCTGGGCACCTCGGTTGCAAGTATTAAGCAAGGAGAAGACAGGGAAGCATTCCGCAGCCTGATGCATGAGTTGAAGGAACCCGTGCCAGAAAGTGAAATTGTTCAACTTGTTGAAGAGGCAGTGGCCTTTGCAAACAAGATCGGCTTTCCTTTGATTGTTAGGCCCGCATACACACTTGGAGGCACAGGCGGGGGGATAGCCGGAACAATGGAAGAATTGATCTCTCTTGTATCCGGAGGGCTGAATGAGAGCCCAATTAAGCAATGCCTGGTCGAAAGAAGCATTGCAGGCTATAAAGAAATCGAATACGAAATGATGCGGGATGCTGCTGGTACTTGTATCGCCATCTGCAATATGGAGAATATTGACCCGGTCGGCATTCATACGGGCGACTCCATTGTAGTAGCTCCCTCACAGACACTAACGGATCGAGAATACCAGATGCTAAGGACATCCGCTGTTAAAATTATTTCAGCTCTAGGAATCGTTGGAGGCTGTAACATCCAGTTTGCCCTAGACCCTATGAGCAAAAAATACTATTTGATTGAAGTGAACCCGCGAGTCAGCAGATCCTCAGCGCTCGCATCTAAAGCAACAGGATACCCAATCGCACGGATGGCTGCAAAGCTGGCAGTCGGATACAACCTTGCCGAGATCATAAACCCTGTTACTGGCAATACCTTCGCTAGCTATGAGCCAGCACTCGACTATGTAGTGGTGAAGATACCGAAATGGCCGTTTGAGCAATTCCCGCAAATTGACAGGACCTTAGGGACACAAATGAAGGCAACAGGGGAAGCGATGGCAATTGACCGAAGCTTTGAACGAGCTTTTATCAAAGCGGTACGATCTCTGAATAGTAAAGCTCTGGATTTACAACTGCCGGCATTTGAGGATGATTCTGTCGAACAGCTATACGCTCTGGCAGGAAAACAGACAGACCAGCGGGTTTTTGCATTGCTCGAACTGCTGCGTCGGGGTGAGCAAATTGGGTCTCTTCATGAAAAAACAAAAATAGATTTATTTTTCCTCGCTAAATTTAAGTCTTTGATCGATATAGAGAAGGTTATTACAGGGATTGAGATCGAAAACATTACGGAAACAGAGTTAAGAAACCTGAAAGAAAAAGGGTTTAGTGATGCCTATCTGGCTAAAGAATGGAAGGTTAGCGAGCAGTCGGTCAGGGGGCTGCGAAAAAGATTGGGTATCACACCTGTTTACAAAATGGTCGATACATGTGCGGCAGAATTTGAATCTGCGTCCAATTATTTTTACTCCAGCTATCTCGGTGAAAATGAAGCGGCAGTTGAAAGCAGCAAACGAAAGGTGCTTGTCATTGGAAGCGGTCCGATCAGCATCGGTCAGGGAATTGAGTTTGATTATTGCTGTGTTCATGGTGTTTTTGCCCTCAAAGAAGAAAATGTGGAAACCATTATGATCAACAATAACCCGGAAACCGTCAGCACTGATTTTGCGATATCTGATCGATTATATTTTGAACCCTTAACCCTGGAAGACATTTTGAATGTGATTGAAATGGAAGGGATAGAGGAAGTTATTGTCCAGCTCGGCGGGCAGACCGCCTTGAATCTGGCAAAAGGCCTTGAGGAAGCGGGAGTCAAGCTGCTGGGAACGAGTTCTGCAACAATTGATTTGTTTGAAGACCGGGATCAATTTTACCAGCTGCTCGACAAGCTTGAAATACCGCGTGTAAAGGGTGAAACAGCTGGGGACGAGGATGAACTGCTGGATGCTGTCGAGCAGCTAGGGTATCCAGTATTAATACGGCCTTCTTATGTTATTGGCGGACTTAATATGGTGGTGCTTCGAAACTCGCAGGAACTCGAAAGTGCTCTCGAGAGTGGTAATATTTCATATCCAATTCTCGTGGATCAATACCTTGAAGCAAGTGAGGCGGAACTTGATCTTGCATCCGATGGGGAGCATATCTTGATTCCGGCTGTCATTGAGCATATCGAAAAAACTGGAGTCCATTCAGGGGACAGTTTTTGCATCATCCCTTCTAAAAGTTTCTCAAGCCAAACGAAACAGCAGATGGTTGAGTATGCAAAGAGAATCGTGAATGAATTGGAGTATAAGGGATTAATGAACATCCAGTTCATCGTGAAGGAAAATGAAGTGTATTTGCTAGAAGTTAATCCGCGCTCGAGTAGAACAATGCCAATCGTCAGCAAGGTAGCAGGTGTTGAATTAATCAAAAAAGCGACAAAAATATTGCTTGGGAAATATTTTTTGTCGAAAGATGAAGTTCTACTCGGCTCTGATGCACAGTACACAGTGGTAAAGCATCCTGTATTTTCGAACTTTGCCTTAAAAGGACTGGACGCGAAAACAGGCCCGCAAATGATTTCGACAGGGGAAGGAATCAGCATCGCTTCGACGCTTGAAGAGGCATTATATAAGAGTTTCCATTCAATCAGCGGAAAAGCTGGCCAGGGAGCGATCGCGTTTGCTGATAAAAATGAGCTATTGGAAGCTGGAAAGAAGCCAGTAAATTTAAATTTAATTGATATCGAAAAAGTAACTGACCATCAAAAGGTGGCAGCCTTGTATTGTCCTGGCACATCAGAGAGGGATATTTCTTTGAGAGAGTGGGCTGTCAAGAACCGAAAAATCGTATTGACCCAAAAAGAAACTCTAAATGCGTTATTAAAAAGTGCAAAAGCCGTTAGTTGGAGTGTCAACTCCCTGGATCATTGGCTAACAGAAACTAGTGAGGAAGTGATGGCAGAGTGACAGCTTTACAGCAGCTTAATATTGATATAAAGGGCAAGGACTTGTTAACCCTGGCCGATTTGGAACCACAGGAAATCTTAACGTTGTTAGAAAATGCAGTAGTCTTAAAGGAAAAAACATTAAAAAAACAATTTGACCAGCCCCTTAAAGGTAAAATACTCGGAATGATTTTCGACAAGTCCTCAACGCGTACAAGAGTATCATTTGAGGTAGGTATGATTCAGCTTGGAGGAAGTGCTCTTTACTTAAATGGCAACGACCTTCAGCTTGGCCGGGGTGAGACTGTGGCAGATACAGCCCAGGTTCTTTCACAATATCTGGACGGCATCATGATCAGAACCTTTTCTCACAGCTCAGTTGAAGAATTGGCCGATCATGCTGACATCCCTGTCATCAACGGTCTGACTGATCTGTATCATCCATGCCAGGCACTTGCTGACCTTCTGACGATTTACGAAAAAAAGGGAACACTAAAGGGCCTCAAACTTGCTTACATCGGTGATGGTAACAATGTCGCCCATTCACTGATGATCGCTTGCACAAAAGTTGGGATGGATGTATGTATTGCCACTCCAAAGGGCTACTTCCCGGATAAGACGATAACAGCTCGCTGTGAAGACTTTGCAAGGCAAAGCGGCGCAAATATGGTCATCACGGAATCTCCTCTAGAAGCCGTTGATAGCGCGGATATCATCTATACTGATGTATGGACCAGCATGGGCCAGGAGCTCGAAAATGAACAGAGATTAAAGGATTTTCATGAATACCAGGTGAACGAAGCATTGCTCAAAGCTGCAAAGGAAGACTACCTGTTCATGCACTGTCTTCCCGCTCACCGCGGAGAAGAGGTAACAGCAGAAGTAATCGACGGCCAACACTCCGTCGTATTCGAACAGGCAGGAAACCGACTCCATGCACAGAAGGCTTTGCTTGTGGAGATATTGAGGGATTAAATGGTTGAAGATGTGAAAAATTTCTATAAGCCCAAATGAGTGGGTGAAGGAGCGAAAAGGTCTTATAGAAAAGTTCTATATGCCCGAATGAGTGGGTGAAGGAGCGAAAAGGTCTTATAGAAAAATTCTATGTGCCCGAACGAGTAGCTAAAGATGCGAAAAGGTCAAATAGGACACTGTTTCTGCAAAATATATATATGATACTGAACTAAAAAAAACAAAACCGGCTATTAAGTTAGCCGGTTTTTGTGTATTAAGAGAAGATGAGGACAAGTGGTCCTACAATAAAGCAGTAAATCGCAAAATACTTCAAGTTTCCACGTGCCATGATATTCATGAACCATTTTAAAGAAAAGTAAGAAGCGATCAGTGAGGCAATAAATGCAAAAATATATGGCACTGCTAATTCATCTAGGTATGGGTCCTTAAGAATATCTGAAAACCCAAGAATCATGCCGCCGACACTAACTGGAATAAAAAGAAGAAAGGAATAACGCAATGCGGTCTCCTGCTTCATACCAAGAGCCATAGCAGCGACAATCGTTGCTCCTGAACGACTAATTCCAGGTATAAGTGCAACTGCCTGGGCTAATCCGACAATAATGGCGTCCTTGAAGCTTAAATCTCCGTCATGCTTGCGGCCGCGCATATTGCGAATTGTCCACAGTGCAATACCTGTAACTAACAGAGTGATACCCACAGTTTTAATTGATGCTAAGTTGTCCTCAATAAAATCCCCAAATAGGATTCCGATTACACCAGCAGGAATCGTTCCAACAATCAGATATATGATGAACATAAAGTCAGATTTCGCTTCCGGATCTCTGTTCTTAAGATATGCAAGTCCATTGACAATTAATCGCATGATATCTTTACGATAAATCAATAAAACAGCAAATAAAGAAGCAGTGTTGACGAGTAATGCAAAACTCATTCCTTCAATTTTAAGTCCGAAAAAATGTTCTGCAATTTCCAAATGTCCGCTGGATGAAACAGGGATTGGTTCAGTAATTCCCTGGAATAAACCTAGAAATATGTATTTAAGCAGTTCATAGAAATTTTCCATATCGTTTTTTATTTCCTCCACTTAATTTTTAAACTCATACACACTAATGTACCGTATAACCCTTTTTTTTGGAAGGATAAATTATGCATAAATACTTTATTTAAATCAGTAAATAATAAAATTGCCGGAATACTTTAATGAAGGAGGAAGGCAAATGGGTCAAAGTCATCAGTTCCGTGCCGGACAAAAGGCACCTAATAATGGTATTTACATTGAAATTGGAGAAACAGGCAGCAATGTCAACAACCCGCAAAAAATTAAACTTAAAGCTGGGGACCGTTTTCCGGAAAACTCCAATCACAACCGCCACTGGACTTACATGCCAAAGTTCAAATAAATCACCTGAAGCCCAAAACACCTGGGTCAGCCAGGAAAAGCATTTTCCGGATTGAAATTCATACTGTCTTTCTTAAAGCCATCCAGTGCGGATGGCTTTACTAATTGGGAATTTTTATTATAATATAATTAAAGGTCAAAAAAGGTCAAAGGAGTGGTTGGGCATGGATTTGAATAAAATGACAGAAAGCTTGCAGAATGCCTTTGTATCAGCCCAGACCCTGGCTGTTCAACAAAATCACCAGGAAGTAGATGATTCGCACCTATTGCTTGCCTTACTTGAACAGGACGGCAATTTGGCGGCAACTTTGCTTACTGGTATCGGACTGGATCTGGATAATTTCAAAGAAGCATTGAATCTTACCCTGTCAAAGAAACCCCAAGTCTCGGGAAGTGGAGTAGAACAGGGGAAATTATATATTACCGCAACGCTGCAAAAGGTTTTAGCACAAGCTGAAAAGGAAATGAAACAGTTTGAAGATGACTATTTATCGGTAGAACATGTTTTGTTAGCCACTCTTGAAATTCCAGGTTCTGAATCAGGCGGAGCCATAAGGAAATCAGGAGTGGCCAGGGAGAAATTATTAGCAAGAATCAAAGAGGTTAGGGGGAACCAGAGAGTGACTTCACAAAACCCAGAAGCAACTTATGAAGTGTTAAAAAAATATGGACGCGACCTTGTGGAGGAAGTCAAGGCAGGAAAGGTTGACCCGGTGATCGGCAGGGACAGTGAAATTCGCAATGTTATTCGCATCCTTTCAAGGAAGACAAAGAACAATCCTGTTTTAATCGGCGAGCCAGGGGTAGGTAAGACAGCTATTGTAGAAGGGCTTGCGCAGAGGATTGTTCGCAGGGATGTTCCTGAAGGTTTAAAGGATAAGACGGTTTTTGCACTGGACATGAGTGCACTGATTGCAGGTGCGAAATTCAGAGGAGAATTTGAAGAGAGATTAAAAGCTGTCTTGAATGAAGTGAAAAAGAGTGAAGGCAAAATCCTGTTGTTCATAGATGAACTCCATACCATTGTTGGCGCTGGAAAGACTGAGGGGGCAATGGATGCCGGGAATATGCTGAAACCAATGCTTGCTCGCGGGGAACTTCACTGTATTGGTGCAACAACTCTGGATGAACACAGGAAATACATTGAAAAAGATCCTGCACTTGAACGACGTTTCCAGCAGGTATTGGTACAAGAGCCAGATGTCGAGGATACGGTATCAATTTTACGAGGATTGAAGGAAAGGTTTGAAATCCATCATGGAGTAAACATCCATGACCGTGCGCTGGTTGCTGCCGCTAAGTTATCAGATCGATATATCACCGACCGTTTCTTGCCTGACAAGGCGATTGACCTGGTTGATGAAGCATGCGCGATGATTCGTACAGAAATTGACTCAATGCCAACTGAGCTTGATGAAGTGACTAGAAGAGTCATGCAGTTAGAAATTGAAGAAGCTGCTTTAACAAAGGAAAAAGATGATGCAAGTCTAGTGCGCCTTGAAACTCTTCGTAAGGAGCTCGCCAACTTGAGGGAAAAAGCGAATGCAATGAAGTCAAGGTGGCAGAAAGAAAAAGAAGGCATCCAAAAGGTTCAGGAACAGCGTGAACTGCTGGAAAGACTTCGGCGAGAACTGGAAAAGGCGGAAAATGACTATGATTTGAATAAAGCAGCTGAACTTAGGCATGGCCGTATTCCTTCTATTGAAAAAGAACTGAAGGCACTTGAGCTGGAAGTTAGCAAAAATGAAGGGGAAAGGCTTCTCCGCGAAGAAGTGACTGAAGAAGAAATAGCATCGATTGTCTCCAGATGGACAGGTATACCAGTAATGAAGCTTGTTGAAGGAGAGCGGGAAAAGCTTCTCAAGCTAGAAAGCATTCTTCATGAACGGGTTGTTGGACAAGATGAAGCAGTATCACTCGTAGCCGACGCGGTCCTCAGAGCCAGAGCTGGCATCAAGGATCCGAATAGGCCAATTGGGTCTTTCATTTTCCTAGGTCCTACTGGAGTAGGTAAAACGGAACTGGCCAAGACGCTTGCTCAGTCATTGTTTGACAGTGAAGAACACATTATTCGAATTGACATGTCTGAGTATATGGAAAAACATGCTGTATCAAGACTGATTGGAGCACCTCCGGGTTATGTAGGATACGAAGAAGGCGGACAGCTTACAGAAGCAGTCAGAAGGAATCCATATTCGGTCATCCTCCTCGATGAAGTAGAGAAAGCACATCCGGAAGTATTCAATATCCTTTTGCAGATGCTGGATGATGGAAGGGTAACGGACTCACAAGGTAGAATGGTCGATTTTAAGAATACTGTCATTATCATGACGTCCAATATTGGCTCGCATTACTTGCTTGACCGGCAGGGTGGGGACAATGAAATCTCTTCGGAAACCAGAGATCTTGTAATGACCCAGCTGCGCGGCCATTTCCGGCCGGAGTTCCTGAATCGTGTAGACGAAATCATCCTTTTCAAGCCTCTGGCATTAAAAGAAATCAAAATGATTGTAGGAAAATTAGTAAAGACTTTGCAGGCAAGGCTCGCAGACCAGCAAATCCAGCTGTCGATCACGGATGAAGCAAAAGAATTCTTAGCTGAGCATGGATTCGATCCTATTTACGGCGCTAGGCCTCTGAAAAGATTCATCCAGAGGAGCGTAGAAACAAAGCTCGCCAGGGAAATCATTGCAGGCAGAATCAAAGAGAAGAGCCAGGTGGAAATTGGCGTAGAAAATGGAGATATATCCTTGGGTGTTAAGTAAGCAGTTTAGTAATAAAAGAAAAAAAGTCATCCGGTCGGATGACTTTTTTTATGTACTTTAATGTTGGTGATTTTCTTCAGATCCATTTGGAAGAACTGCCGGAATCACAAGGATAATGATTGTTGCCACAACCGCAAGGATCGTGCTTTGAGCTAAGTCCAATCCAACGCCAATCATCGCGCCAGCTACGTAATTAAGCATTAGAACCAGGAGGAATGTCCAGAGTAAAGTCCAGAAATATTTCACGATTTTCACCTCTTACATTATTAAATCTTTTCTCATCTTACCACAAGCCATATAAATTATAAATGAATTTTAAATAAAATGAAAAGCGTTTTCATAGTACCCTTTCATTTTACTAAAACCTGGTAAAATTAAAATGGAGATTTGAGCACAAAGAAAAGGGATTAATATGGAAAAATGGGCAAATCCCCTTTCATTTCCTGCTAAATCACATACAGTAATATGAATAATCTGTGGGGAAGGGGTTGGTAAGATGGAGAGCCGGAACTTTAAACTGGATACCGAATGGAATGTCATCCATTATCCTGAAAGGCCGAATGGTTTCGGTATCCTGACGATTGGAGATGAAAGGCACTTTGTGAACAGTGAAAGCAGCTTTTGGACGCAAAATGAAGGTAAACGTTCACTGTTGAACATATGGAAAAATGAGGGGTATACTGTCTTTTATTCAAATTTATATGGAAGGCATTGGGGAAGTGAGAAGGCTGTCGAATTAACAATGAGACTGTGCAGCCATATCGTCCGTAATGAAATATTGAATACATCTTTCCATGTAGTGGCTGAGGGGATGGGGGCACTTGTTGCCTTAAAGCTTTTAGCTCATGGTGAATCTAACATCAGGAGCCTGGTGTTGATCAATCCAATCCTCTCTCTTAGTAAGCATCTGGAGCAGGAAAAAGAGAATAAGTTTTTTTATAAAAAGCTTGTCGCAGAACTGGAAGCTGCATATGAAACCGAAATTAACAAGCTCCCTGAAAGGTTTGATGATGGCTCTTCCAGTACTGCTTTCAATAAAGAAACGCCAGTAAAAATCATACATGTATTATCAGGAAACAGGGCTTATAAGCAGTCAAGTATCATTAAGGAACTGTCAGTTGAATGGGAAAGAGCTGACCTCCCGGTTACCGTAAGCTATGTACTTCCTGAAAAAGTGCTTCAAGTAGGGAGCCAAATCGTACAATTTTTTACAAAACATGAGCAAGTCCTATAACTCCCTGCAAATATTTTCAGTTTTAGATTCATAGGATACAAGAGAGTATTTGCAAGGAGGAGTTCAATATGGAAAGAGCAACGATTCTCGGAATATATGACTTTATAGGATATAGTCTGTGCCGTCATATGCTTGATCTAGGCGTTGAGATAGATGGAATCCACCAGTCAGGAAACATAGGTGGTT
Organism: Mesobacillus sp.; assembly: GCF_047739415.1. Taxonomy (GTDB): domain Bacteria; phylum Bacillota; class Bacilli; order Bacillales; family Cytobacillaceae; genus Mesobacillus. The sequence goes on from NZ_JBIQOE010000009.1 coordinate 14,100, forward strand.
ATTTTACAGAGGAAAAACGTCTTGAGATTGGCAGGAATGCCAACTTCTCAGAAATCAGTCTGGAAGATTGGGAAGCTGAGCGAGCAGAAGGATTTCTGTTCGTGACTTTGTTTGAGTCGCTGCAGACTCGGAATGGTACAAATGAATTATTGGAAGCCCTTCTCAGCAAATTAGAAAATCGTCATTTGAAAAAGCTGCCGACAGCTGTCGTTCTGCCTGCATATTTTGCCCAGGAAAACATGGATCTTAGGGAGACAGAAACAAAAATTAGCCGATATATCAACAACCGGCAATCCACACTTCTAACAATCTATTTGCCGACCATTTATGGTCCCTGGCAGCCGGAGGAGTGTTTTTTCCAGCAAACGATGTCTCATTCTTCAAATAATGGCAATAAGGTTCCTGACATTAGCAAATGGGAATGGACGCATGATTGCTTGTATGTAGATGATGCTGTCAAAACGATAAAGGAAATGGCTGAATCAGGCCAACAGGGCCAGTATATACTATCAAGTGGAGAACAGGATAGATGGCTGCAGTGTGCAGAGGAGCTGATTGACCAGGATGCTGCAATGCTAAGGAACGAGGTTGTAGCACCAGTAATAAAAGAAACAATCCAAGTCAGGACAGTAGGGGAAAATGAGCAAATCAGCAAGGGATTAACCAGGCAAAAGGAACATTTTACTCGAATACAGGACAGCAGAGTCTAAGCGAATTTCAATAAACCACTTTTCAAAGTCATACTCCAGAGAGTAAAATGGTAAAAGATTCTTTTAATCGGTTCCATTTTAATAAAGCGAACACTGAATGATTTAAAGGATTTGCACAGTGGCGCATAAAGGAGATGCATCGGATGCTGAAACGTTTCGGGCTAATATTGGTAAGCCTTCTTTTGCTTGGGGGATGCGGACAACCTCTTGCAACAGGCAAGGTGGAGAAAGTCGGCCTGTTGGTGCCTGAAACTATTAATGATCAGGTGTGGGGGACGAAAGGATATCGAGGACTTCTGCAAATCCAATCGAGCCTGGGAGTTGATGTCTTTTTCAAAGAAGGTATGAATTCACAGGAAGACGTAGAGGCTGCAGTGAAGGAGTTCGATCGCCAGGGAGTTAACCTCATATATGGGCATGGAAATGAGTACGCAGCTTATTTCAATAAAATGTCAGGGAAATATCCTGACATACATTTCATTAGCTTTAATGGAGATGCCAGAACAAAAAACACGACAAGCCTAAATTTTAAGGGATATGCCATGGGCTTTTTTGGCGGAATGGTCGCGAGCCACATGTCTAAAACCGGCAAGGTCGGAATCATTGCCGCATATGAATGGCAGCCTGAAGTGGAAGGCTTTTATGATGGTGCGATGTTTGAAAACAAGGATACGAAGGTCGACATACGCTTTGTTGGACACTGGGATGACCAAAAGAAAGCGCTGGATGTTCTTGAAGGTGTATTGGATGAGGGGGCTGATGTCATTTATCCTGCTGGAGATGGGTATAATGTACCCGTAATAGAAAGGGTAAAGGACAGAGGCTTATATATTATTGGCTATATTTCGGACCAGTCAGATTTTGGTGAGTCGACGGTATTGACGAGTACTGTCCAGCATGTTGATGACTTGTATGAATTGACGGCTGAGAAGTTCAATAATGGGGAATTAAAGTCGGGCAACCTCTCATTCGACTTTCAGGATGGAGTTATTTCCCTCGGCGAGTTCAGTCCTAAAGTCGATTCTAAGTTTAGGGAAAGAATAGGCACTTTTATCAATTCTTATAAAGAAACCGGCAAATTGCCCAACCAGTAAATATAAATGAAGGAGACAATATACATGCAAAGTAATGATAAAACTATGGAGTTCATGCAAATCGCGATGAAATACCTTCCGGAAGCGCAGCAAAAACTACAGGAGGCAGGTATTGAATTGACGATGGACAACATGCAGCCATTTTTCACGCTGTTCACTAATGTAATGAACGAAGCTTACGAGCTGGGAAAAGCAGATGCTGTAAAAGAATAATATATTCAGGAACAAAAGCTGAGGAGCGCCTCAGCTTTTATTTTTTTCTCTGAAATGATCAAAAAGTGGTTTTACCTTACCCACTAGCGGCTTGAGCTCTCTGGCTGATGTGATCAGTGTATCTACATGGTACATGACTTCATCTAAATCAATTTGTCCCAGATACTTGTTGAGGGGAGAATCATTTTTCACACTTTGCTCACTTTCTTCTTCTATATTCCTGTGCCGCCCAAACATGAATTGGTCGAAATGAGTATACTCCTGTTCACGTTGATCGGATCCTTCTTGCTCATCTCTCTTGAGCTTAAAACCAAATAGGTCCCTTTCTCGTTCATCCTCCATTTTCACTCCCACCTTTCTATTTTTCTGTTTATTTTAAAATCGAAAGCAACTGGTTAGACTGGCTTATTTCAGTCTGCTTTAGAGCGATAATACCGGCCCAAAAGCATTGGTCTTCATTGTCAGTTTATGATTGAGCTGGCCACATGGACTAGGGCAGGAGCGGAATTGTTAATTTTCAGTTGCAGTGAAAGAGCAGTTTCTGCTAAAATTAGTACCAAGTCATAATAATTGATAATAAAATTCTAACGAAATAGACAGAATCCAAGATAAAAGGAGATGGATCCCATGAATGCAGGGATAACTGGGGTTGGGCGGTACTTGCCTGAGGATGTTGTAACAAACCTTGATTTGGAAAAGAAGATGGATACTTCGGATGAATGGATCCGGTCAAGGACGGGGATCGAGGAAAGAAGAATAGCAGGCGACGATATGGACACCTCGGATTTAGCCTATCGTGCTGCTGTTGAAGCAATCAGTAATGCTGGGATCTCGGCTGAGGATCTGGATTTGATTCTTGTGGCAACTGTTACACCTGATCAGCCATTCCCAACCGTATCATGTATGCTCCAGGATAAACTTGGTGCGAAAAAAGCAGCCGCAATGGATTTGAGTGCTGCATGTGCCGGATTCATGTATGGAATGGTAACAGGAAAACAATTTATTGAAGCAGGCACTTATAAGTATGTTTTAATAGTAGGTGTAGAAAAGCTTTCCAAGATAACCGATTGGAACGATCGTAACACAGCAGTGCTGTTTGGTGATGGAGCTGGTGCAGTTGTCATGGGACCTGTTTCTGATGGCAGAGGGGTGCTGTCCTTTGAACTCGGCTCTGATGGTTCTGGCGGAAAGCACTTATATCAGGATGATTATATTGTGATGAATGGTCGTGAAGTCTTTAAATTTGCTGTCAGGCAAATGGGTGAGAGCAGCATCAACGTCCTTGAAAAAGCTGGACTTTCAAAAGAGGATGTTGATTTCCTTATTCCCCACCAGGCCAATATCAGGATTATGGAATCTGCCCGTCAGCGACTTGAACTGCCGGTAGAAAAAATGTCAAAGACCGTCCATAAATATGGTAATACATCAGCAGCATCAATACCGATCTCGCTTTTTGAAGAACTGGAAGCAGGTAAGATCAAGGATGGCGATGTAGTAGTAATGGTTGGCTTTGGCGGCGGTCTGACATGGGGCGCGATTGCCATGCGTTGGGGTAAATAAACCAATTATAAGATCAACTTATATAAAATAAGAGTGTGAATAAAGGAGATGCAATAATGATGGAGAAGCGCAGAGTCGTTGTTACTGGAATCGGGGCTGTTACGCCTCTTGGAAATGACGCAGGAACTACCTGGAACAATATCATTGAAGGTGTATCGGGAATTGGTCCTGTCACTAGACTGAATGCCGATGATTTCCCTGCAAAGGTTGCGGCAGAAGTAAAAGAATTCAATGTTGAGAACTTTATAGACCGGAAAGATGCAAGGAAGATGGACCGATTTACTCACTATGCAGTAGCAGCTTCATTGATGGCGGTAAAAGATTCCGGCCTGGAAATCACCGATGAAAACGCTCCTAGAGTCGGAGTGTGGATTGGATCGGGAATTGGCGGGATGGAGACATTCGAGCAGCAGCACGAAACCTTCATGAACAGAGGATATCGCAGGGTCAGCCCTTTCTTCGTGCCGATGATGATTCCTGATATGGCAACAGGACAGGTATCCATTACACTTGGCGCAAGAGGCTTTAATTCTTGTACAGTCACAGCATGCGCAACTGGAACTAACTCAATTGGGGATGCCTTCAAGGTCATCCAGCGCGGCGATGCTGACGTGATGGTTACTGGAGGCGCTGAAGCTCCAATTACAAAAATGTCGTTTGCAGGCTTCTGTGCAAATACAGCACTTTCTACTAACCAGGACCCACAGAAGGCGAGCAGACCGTTCGACAAAGAACGTGATGGATTCGTTATGGGTGAGGGCGCTGGCATTGTAGTTCTTGAAGAGTTAGATCATGCATTGGCACGCGGAGCTAAAATCTATGCTGAAATCGTCGGTTATGGCGCAACTGGAGATGCATATCATATTACCGCGCCGGCTCCTGAAGGGGAAGGCGGAGCAAGAGCGATGAAAATGGCGCTTGACGATGCAGGCTTGGCACCAGAAGACGTAGGTTACATTAACGCCCACGGAACAAGTACTGAATATAATGATAAATATGAAACTATGGCCATCAAGACAGTTTTTGGCGAGCACGCATACAAGCTTGCAGTCAGCTCGACAAAATCGATGACAGGCCACTTGCTTGGTGCAGCAGGCGGAATCGAAGCGATTTTCACGATTCTGGCTTTGAAGGAAGGTATCCTGCCGCCGACAATCAACCTGGAAACACCAGACCCGGAATGTGACCTGGATTATGTGCCGAACGCAGCGCGCAAGCAAATGGTACATGCCGCTATCAGCAACTCATTGGGCTTCGGCGGCCATAATGCCACAATTGCTTTCAGAAAATACGACGCTTAACGAGGAAGAGAACTCCTCCAACTATAAAAGCAGAAACCCTATTTAATTTTAGGGGTTCTGCTTTTTTTATTTTTATTGTGCCAGCCTCCGCACTTGGGTAAAAGCAGAACGTCTGCATTGCCCGAAAATGAGCAAGTCCCCGCATTTGGGTAAAAGCAGAGCGTCTGCATTGCCCGGAAATGAACAAGTCCCCTTATCTGGATAAAAGCAGAACGTCTGCATTGCCCGAAAATGAGCGTGTCCCCACATTTGGGTAAAAGCAGAACGTCTGCATTGCCCGAAAATGAGCCTGTCCCCGCATTTGGGTAAAAGCAGAGCGTCAAGAAGTATTGACTACGACCCCACCCAACAAATTTCCATATGTGAAAAAAAACCCATAAATCAACAGCCTCATAATTCTGAAAGAATGGGTAATAAAGTCCTCAATCTATTTTCAAGGCAAAACAACTTACCTCCAAAAATTGTATTTTTTGAGAACTACATAAAATATTACATCCAAAAAAGTAATGAAAGTGTAATAAAAGAGCACTGCTTCTAATAATTAATAATTATCAGAATCTTTCACTTGGTCATAAAGTCATTTCTCTTAATATCAATTTCATTGGGATAGGCGGTGTGCAAGAAACGTGACAGCCTTATTGGAACTAAAAAATCTTAAAACTTATTTTAAAAGGAAAAAGACACTGATTCCAGCAGTTGACGGGGTTGATCTAGTCATCAATAGAGGGGAAACTGTCGCATTGGTAGGGGAATCAGGGTCTGGCAAGAGCATTACCTCTCTATCGATTATGCGGCTGATACCTAGTCCTCCCGGAAAAATTGTGGACGGGCAGATCTATTTTGATGGACGGGATCTTGCCAAGGCAAGCGAGGAAGAGATGTGCAAAATTCGCGGGAATGATATATCAATGATTTTCCAGGAACCAATGACATCGCTCAATCCTGTACTTACCATCGGTGAACAAATCACAGAAGTCCTGACATACCATCAGGGCTTGAATAATGCTATGGCTAAGAAAAAGGCGATTGAGATGCTGGAGCTGGTGGGTTTTTCACGCGCAAAGGAAATAATCAATGATTATCCGCATAGGCTTTCGGGGGGGATGCGTCAAAGAGTGATGATTGCCATGGCGATGAGCTGCAACCCCAAGCTCCTGATAGCGGATGAGCCGACCACTGCATTGGACGTGACGATCCAGGCGCAAATTTTGGATTTGATGAAGGAGCTGAGCACGAAGTTTGAAACATCAATCCTAATCATTACCCATGACCTGGGAGTGGTATCTGAAGTTGCTGATCGAGTCGTCGTCCTGTATGCAGGGCAGGTAGTAGAAGAAGCAATGGTTGAAGACCTATTCGAAAATCCGCTGCATCCTTATACTAGTGGCTTGATGGGTTCCATCCCATCTATCGACGAGGATCATATACGGCTTGCCTCTATTGAAGGAAATGTCCCGTCACCTGAGAATCTCCCAAAAGGCTGCCGTTTTGCACCTCGCTGCCCGCATGCCTTTGAGCGCTGTTTCAGTGAAATGCCAGAGCTTGTGAGAAAATACGCCAATCGTTCTGTAAGGTGCTTTTTACATGATAGCAAGGAGTTGAAACAATGATCTCGCCAAATGAAATCATGGAAAGGAATTCACAGGACAATAGCTCTGAAATCTTGCTTGAATTAAAAGATGTAAAAAAGCACTTTCCTATAAAATCTGGATTGCTGCAAAAGACAGTTGGTCATATAAAGGCAGTCGATGGAATAAATCTGATGGTGAATAAAGGTGAGACTTTAGGGATTGTCGGAGAATCAGGGTGTGGCAAATCAACAGTCGGCCGGACCATTATCCGACTCTATGAACCTACCGATGGAAAGATCATTTTCAATGGCAGGGATATCTCCCATCTATCTGAAAGTGAGCTTCGCAAAGATGTACGAAAAAACATCCAGATGATTTTTCAGGATCCGTTCGCGTCTCTTAACCCGAGGAAAACACTGAGATCAATCATCAGGGAGCCGCTGGATACCCATCATCTTTATAAAAGCAAGGAACGGGATGAGAAAGTTGAAATTCTGTTGGAGAAGGTAGGACTCAATGCTTCTTTCATCAATCGGTATCCACATGAATTTTCGGGTGGACAGCGGCAAAGGATCGGGATATCAAGAGCGCTGGCTTTGAACCCGGAATTGATCATTGCCGATGAAGCTGTCTCAGCATTGGATGTTTCAATCCAGGCCCAAATTATCAATCTGATGGAGGACCTTCAGGAAGAATTCGGTCTTACTTATATCTTTATATCCCACGACTTAAGCGTTGTCAGGCATATTAGTGACAGGGTCGGGGTCATGTACCTCGGAAAAATGATGGAGCTTGCTTCAAAAAAGGAGCTTTACGCAGAACCACTCCATCCATATACACAGGCATTGCTGTCAGCTGTGCCGGTGCCTAGAAAAAAAGGTGCCATGAAGAGGGAACGGATTATCTTAAAAGGTGAGCTACCAAGCCCGGCAAACCCACCAAAAGGGTGTGTCTTCCATACAAGGTGCCCAGCCGCATTTGACCTTTGCAGACAAGTGAACCCTGACTTCAATGAAGTCAAGAACAACCATTTTGTTGCCTGCCATCTATATACATAGTGCAGGAGCACGACTTGAAAGGAGGAGATACTGGCACCTTTCTATTGTTTAAGGCTATTTGCGCAGACTTTGTTGCCTTTTCCACTATTAATGTGTTTGAAATGAGTCTCGAAGACTGTACGAATGCATTAACTAGTACGAACAACAAAGGAATCGTAAATGGCAAAAAAAATCTAGCAAAAAATAAAAGGGGGAAATAATGTGAAATTAAGAAAAGCATCGTGGTGGTTGATTAGTCTTACCCTGATCCTGTCGATCTTCCTGACAGCCTGTACAGGAGGAAATACCTCTGAGGATCCGAAAGAAACTCCTGGAGACGATGGCAAGACAGAAGAGGAAGCAACTGGTCCGCAGCAAGGCGGGGATTTAATTATTGGTTCTACTGGTGCACCTACCGTTTTCAACCCGCTTTACTCAACTGATACATCCAGCTCTGACATTGAAGGATTCATTTATGACAGCCTTGTATCATCTGATACGGAATTTAATCCGACAATGAGCATGGCCGAGTCAATTGATATTTCTGAAGATGGTTTGACATTTACAGCCAAACTAAAAAAGGGAATCAAATGGCATGATGGTGAAGAATTCAATGCAGATGACGTCGTTTTCACCTTTAGCATTCCAAAGGATCCTGATTATAATGGTGAGCGCGGATCTGCTTTCGAAGCAATGGAATCAGTTACAAAAGTCGATGACTATACTGTCGAATTCAAGCTAAGCAAGAAGGATGCTTCCTTCTATCCAGTATCTTTAAGCTATTACATTTTGCCTGAGCATATCCTAAAGGATGTTCCTGTTGCCGAGCTTGGCGAGCATGAATTCAATACAAAGAGCCCGATTGGTACAGGTCCATTCAAATTTGTTGAATGGAAGGATGGCGAGTATGTAAAGGTTGAAGCATTCGATGATTACTTCAAAGGTCGTCCTTACCTTGATACACTCACATACAAAATCGTACCAGACATGGATGCGATGATCGCGCAAATCCAAGCAGGGGATATCCACTTTGCTGCAGGAGTTCCTGGAACTGACATTGAAACAGTCAAATCATTCCCTGGCGTTAAAGTAGAGTCTGGCTTAGGCCTTTCTTACACATATCTTGGCTACAACCAAAAGAATGAGCTGTTCAAAGACAAGAAGGTTCGTCAGGCAATTACTCATGCTATTGACAGGGAAGCAATCGTTAGTTCTGTCATGAACGGTGACGGCAAAGTGGCACACGTTCCGGAAAGTCCACTATCGTTCGCTTACAATGAAGATGTTCCAAAATTCGAATTTGACGTAGAAAAAGCAAAATCTTTGCTGGCCGAAGCAGGCTGGGCGGATTCAGATGGTGACGGAATCCTTGATAAAGACGGCAAGAAATTCTCCTTCACGGTAAAAACAAACCAGGGTAACAAAGTAAGGGAAGATATTGTCGTTGTCCTGCAAGAGCAATTGAAGGAAGTTGGAATCGAAGCAAAGCCAGAAATCGTCGAATGGAGCGCCTTCATTGAGCAGATTTCCGCTCCTAACTGGAACTATGACGCACTTGTGCTCGGATGGAGCCTGTCTACATTCCCTGACCAGTATGATATTTTCCACTCGAGCCAGATGGAAGAAGGCCTGAACTTCGTCTGGTACTCAAATCCTGAAGCGGATAAGCTGATGGAAGAAGCGAAACAGATTCTTGATCAGGATGAATATAAGGCAGCATATGCCGACATCTATAAGATGCTGGCAGAAGACCAGCCTTACACATTCCTGTACTATCCTAACGTGCACAGGGTAATGCCGGCGAATCTTGAAGGCTATGTATTCCACGCGAAGGATGATTTTTATGAAATCTCCAAGTGGTGGCTGAAAAAGTAGATCACACAACATCTGTATGGGAGGGAAGGGCTGATTCCCTTCCCTCTCAAACTTTGAGCATCAGCAATAATAAATTCTTCACTTCGAGAATTGTCCAGCTCCAGCGCCTAGCCCCTCGAGACGTTTCGGTCCGCCCAATGAAGTCAAATAACGACTTCACTGGTCGGCCCTCCAACGCTTGTCGGGGCTGACCAAGGCGCTTGCGCTTTTCTTTGTCCAGCTCCAGCGCCTAGCCCCTCGAGACGCTTCGGTCCTGCCAATGAAGTCAAAGAACGACTTCACCGTCAGGCCTTCCAGCGCTTGTCGGGGCTGACCAAGGCGCTTGCGCTTTTCTTTGTCCAGCTCCAGCGCCTAGCCCCTCGAGACGCTTCGGTCCTGCCAATGAAGTCAAAGAACGACTTCACCGTCAGGCCCTCCAGCGCTTGCCGGGGCTGACCAAGGCGCTTGCGCTTTTCTTTGTCCAGCTCCAGCGCCTAGCCCCTCGAGACGCTTCGGTCCTGCCAATGAAGTCAAAGAACTACTTCACCGTCAGGCCCTCCAGCGCTTGTCGGGGCTGACCAAGGCGCTTGCCCTTTTCTTATAATCTCTTCATTTTAAAAGGAGAATTGCCATGCTATCTTATATCATTCGCCGAATACTGATGGCCATTCCTTTGCTGCTGGGGATTACAATTGTCTCCTTTGCAATCATGAAGCTAGCTCCCGGTGATCCTGCCAGCCTGATGATGGACCCGACAATCAGTCCGGCTGATAAGGAAAGGTTCATGGAAAGGTACGGTCTTAACGATCCTGTCCATATTCAGTATTTAAAGTGGCTGGGAGCCATGCTTCAGGGTGACTTTGGTACATCGCTTATCCGCAAAGGTGTTCCGGTAATTGAAATGATCATGAACAGAATGCCAAATACGATTTTACTGATGGTCGTTTCAACAATCCTGGCGATATTGATTTCGATTCCATTTGGAGTCATTTCGGCCACGCGACCGTATTCCAAGCTTGATTATTCTGTAACAGTCACATCATTTCTTGGAGTAGCAACGCCAAACTTCTTCCTTGGCCTGGTCCTAATCATGGTCTTCGCGGTACAGAACAACTGGTTTCCGACTGGAGGAGTAGCGACATTGAACGCTCCTTTCAGTATATGGGACAGGATACACCATTTAATCATGCCGGCATTTGTTTTGGCTTCCGCGGATATGGCTGGATTGACCAGGTATACGAGATCTAGCATGCTCGAAGTCATTAAGCAGGATTATATGAGAACTGCCAGAGCAAAAGGGTTTAGAGAAAACAAAGTCATTTATAAGCACGGCCTCCGTAATGGCTTGATTCCGGTCATCACGATTTTCGGCTTGATGATTCCTTCCTTCATTGGAGGGGCTGTCATTGTTGAAAAAATCTTCACCTGGCCAGGGATTGGCTTATTGTTCGTAGACTCCGCCTTCCAGCGGGACTATCCGGTGCTTATGGGGTTAACCGTGATTTCATCGGTGTTTGTCGTCATAGGGAATCTGATTGCCGATATACTTTACGCAATTTTTGATCCAAGAATCGAGTATTAAGGGGAGGTAAACATGGCAAAAACAAATCTAGCTGGAAATACTTCTGGCAGCCTTGACTTGCATGGTATCAAAACCTCGCGGGACACAATGCTCGGGATCATTGTCAGAAAGTTTTTCAAAAACAAGCTAGCCATTTTTGGCGGAGTATTCTTGATCATCATTATCTCGGCAGCGCTTTTAGCGCCGGTAATCGCACCATACTCGCCTTCTAAACAAAATTTGCTGTTAAAATTGCAGCCTCCAAACAGTGACCACTGGCTCGGGACAGACAGATTCGGGAGAGATGTCTTTTCAAGGCTTTTATATGGGGCAAGAATATCTCTATTGGTCGGTTTCGCCTCAGTGTTAGGCTCGATTACGATCGGAACCTTCCTTGGAGCGGTTGCTGGCTATGTTGGCGGGATTGTAGATGCTATTATCATGCGTTTCGTAGATATCATTCTATCAATCCCATCCATTTTCTTATTGATTACACTAGTCACGATCTTCAAGCCAGGAGTGGATAAGCTAATTTTAATCTTCGCGCTGCTAGGCTGGACAACTACTGCCCGTCTTGTCAGAGGCGAATTCCTGTCATTAAGGTCTAGGGAATTTGTTCTTGCATCGAAAACAATTGGAACTAGGACACATACGATTATATTTTCGCATATCCTTCCGAATGCGATGGGTCCAATCATTGTCTCAGCAACATTGGCAGTTGGCTATGTCATTCTAGCAGAATCAGGATTAAGTTATTTGGGTCTGGGCATTCAGCCTCCTGACGCAAGCTGGGGGAATATGCTTCAGGACGCACAGAATTTCACTATTCTATTAAAATCATGGTGGTACCCGCTGGCACCAGGATTAATGATCTTGTTGACTGTCATTTGCTTTAACTTTGTCGGCGATGGACTCAGGGATGCACTTGACCCGAAGATAAATGAGTAGAGTTTTTAATGGTTTTACATTTGAAACAACCTTCAAGGATTAAATCATGCAAAAAAATGAGTCAGGGAAACCTGGCTTTTTTCTATGTTGGGAAAATTTTTTAAAAAATGATTTAGGCATCCCAGAACTATTGGCTGCTACTTTCATAGAATAGCTGTAAAAATTGAAATCTTTGGAGGGAGAGCGATGGGGTAGTCAGGACTGATACATGGTTAGAAACTGAATTCAACAGTCCACACCGGATATGTGAAAAGCTGGTTGATTATTTTGAAGGTGAAGTTGATTCCAAAAAAATATACAGCTATTTAAAGAACTTCGGCATGTACAAGCCAGACCGCAGAACCAGGAAGACGCTGGGAGAGCTGGAGGCAGGAAAGTTTTGGTCAGCGACAGAAGAAATTTTTAGAAAGTATAAAAGAAAATGGAAAGGCCCAGATATCCCAGTCTTCATCTTTCCCTTGGATCAATCGAATTCAAAGTTAATGAGGGAAGGGAAAGGTAAATCCGGACTATCTTTTATTGATAAAATGTTTCTCTTCTTGACTCCTATAAACGATGAGAAAGAGCTGGAAGCATTATTTGTCCACGAATATCACCATGTATGCAGGATGCAGGCACAAAAGAAAAATCCGGCTGAATATAACCTCCTTGATTCAATAATTCTCGAAGGTCTTGCAGAGCATGCAGTTGCAGAAAATTGCGGTGAAAAATATACAGGAGAATGGAGCAGACGATATTCGACAAAAATTTTGGCTGAGTTTTGGGAAAAAGAGCTCAATGAGAAGCTCTCAATCCAGAGGGAGGACCGTTTGCATGATGAAATTTTGTTTGGATTAGGGGGCCGGCCAACGTTACTCGGCTATGCAATTGGCTATGAAATTGTAAAACAATATAAACAAAATGGATATTTTACTGAAAAAGCTTCGTTTAAGCTTCCTTCCAATG
>NZ_JBIQOE010000010.1:0-21648 GCF_047739415.1 Mesobacillus sp.
GAAATCTGTGTAGAAGTTACACCAGAAAGATCCTTCTTTGCTTTCTCTGCAGCATCCTTCAAGCGCTGAAGAGCCATTTTATCTTTTGAAAGGTCAATGCCATTTTCTTTTTTGAATTGTTCTACCAAGTAGTCAATGATTACCTGGTCGAAGTCGTCACCGCCAAGACGGTTGTCACCTGCAGTAGATTTAACTTCGAATACGCCATCGCCAAGTTCAAGGATGGAAACGTCGAAAGTACCGCCGCCAAGGTCATAAACAAGTATTGTCTGGTCTTCATCCATTTTATCAAGGCCGTAAGCAAGTGCAGCAGCTGTTGGCTCGTTGATGATACGCTCAACTTCTAGACCTGCGATTCTTCCAGCATCCTTAGTTGCCTGGCGTTCTGCATCGTTGAAGTATGCAGGAACAGTGATAACCGCTTTTGTTACAGGCTCACCAAGATAGTCTTCAGCATAAGACTTCAAGTATTGAAGAATAACTGCTGATAATTCCTGCGGTGAATACTCTTTGCCTTCCGCTTCAACTTTGTGGTCTGTACCCATGTGACGCTTGATAGAGATGATAGTGTTAGGGTTAGTGATTGCCTGGCGTTTTGCCACTTCACCAACTTGGCGCTCGCCATTTTTGAACGCGATAACAGAAGGCGTAGTTCTGTTTCCTTCTGGATTTGGGATTACCTTTGGTTCGCCGCCTTCTAGTACGGCAACACAAGAGTTAGTTGTTCCTAAGTCAATACCAATGATTTTACTCATTTTCAAATACCTCCTGGATCATTTATGTAGGCTCTTTTCGTAAACCTTGTTACTTTCTCAAGCAAAAGTAATAACCGGCAACTGGGCGTTTTACGAGTATAAATCGAATCTTTATTCAGAAGTCTCCTCGAAAATAGCCCTGATACAACTGTTATTGGTTCACTTTCACCATTGCTGGACGAATGATGCGGTCCTTTAGCATATAGCCTTTTTGGAACTCTTCAACAACAATGTTAGGACCGAAATTTTCATCTTCAGACTGCATGACAGCCTGGTGAAGATGCGGGTCAAATTCCTTGCCAACAGCTTCTATTACTTCAACGCCTTCATTTTTAAGGGCATCAAGCAAGCTTCGGTACACCATTTCCACTCCCTGTTTAAGGGATTTAGCCTGTTCATTATCAACATCCATCTTCAAAGCACGCTCGAAGTTGTCGATTGCTGGAAGAAGATCGGAAATAATGCTTTGGGCTCTATATTTAGCGCTCGCTTCAAGTTCAATCCTTGAACGGCGGCGGAAGTTGTCAAAATCAGCCTGAAGGCGCAAGTAACGGTTGTCGGCTTCCTCAAGCTTCCCTTCTAGTTCAGCCACTTTTTGCTCCATTGGATCTTGAGCTGGCATCTCTTCAGTATTTTCAGAAGCTTCATTTTCAGCAAAAACTTCCTCAACCGTTTCTTCTTCCGTCTGGCTGTTCAATTCTTGCTCAGTATTTCTCTCTTCTGTCACGTTAACTCACCTCCCTCAAAGTAACGCGGCAACTAATGCCACACTGTTCCAGTTTGTTTTGTCTGGATTGGTTAATATTTCAACGAAGCAAACATGCTTCAGTAGAAAACACATAGCGATTCAGGATGGAACGGGCTGCTCCACCCTTAATCAATATTTCCATGCCTATTTATTTTGATACAGTTCAGTCAGCACCTTGGATAAATCTGTGCTGATCAATTGCAGCAAGCTGATGACACGTGAATACTCCATACGCGTTGGACCTAGGACCGCAATTGTTCCCAATTTTTCTTGGCCAATTGCATAGGTTGCAGTTATGAGGCTGCAATTTTCCATCGCTGAATTATCATTTTCCGTGCCAATCCTTACATTAATCCCGGCCGGATTTTGTTTGATCAGTTGATATAAACCGTCCTCATGTTCAATCATGTTCATAAGGCTTCGGATTTTCTCAACATCGTTGAATTCTGGCTGGCTTAGGATGTTGGTCTTGCCTCCAAAAAACACTTTTTCATGCGAAGGCAGGTTGAGCGTATCTGCAATCGAGTGCAGTAGAGTATCATAGCTGCTGATATGCTGGCGCAATAGCATGGCGATTTCCTTATAAATCTTAGAATTAAGGCTTGTAAGCGGTACTCCTGCCAGGCGTTCGTTCAGAATGTTCACCATTTTTTCTACATCAGAAGGATCAACATTTGTTGGAAAATTGAACATCCTGTTTTCAACATGCCCAGTGTCCGTCACGATAATGGCAATCGCAGTATCCTTTGTCAACGGTACAATCTGAAGCTTCTTCAATCTGTTGTCTTTAACAGCCGGACCTAACACGATTGAAGTATAATTCGTCATTTCAGACAGGATTTTTGCTGACTTCTGCACGATTTTTTCTAGCTCGTATATCCTTTCGGCAAAAATCGATTTAACGGCAGCCATATCTGAATGATTTACTTTTTGCGGCAGCAGAAGGTTATCCACATAAAAACGATATCCCTTCTCGGACGGAATCCTTCCAGAAGATGTATGGGTTTTTTCAATGAATCCCATATCCTCCAAATCCGCCATTTCATTTCGGATTGTCGCCGAACTGAAATTAATTTCTTCCTTTTTCGACAAGCTCCTTGAACCTATCGGTTGAGCTGAACGAATAAAGTCATCAACAATCACCTGCAAAATGAGCACCTGACGATCTGTTAACAACATCATCACCTCTGTTAGCACTCTATAAGAACGAGTGCTAATTCTAAAAATAATTTATCAATAAACGCTGAGGATGTCAATGATTTGATACCCCAATGAATGATTGAAAAACTTCATTACCGAGAAGGCGTCCCTGTCTCGTAAGGAAGATTCTGTTGTCATCGGTTTTCAGCAGACCTTTTGCATTCCAGTCCTTGATTTGTTCAGCAAATAAGTCGATGGGATTCCGGCCAAATTTTTCCTCGAAGTGTCGAATTGGGACACCATCAGTCTTCCGTAGCCCGAGGAACATTTCTTCTTCCATTTTTTCCTCGATTGTAACCTTGTGGGCATCCATGATCGGGAGTTCACCATTGGATAACGGCTCCATATATTTTTTTAATGGTCCGAAATTAGACTGCCTGATTCCATCGACATACCCATGAGCCCCAGCACCGAACCCGTAATACTCTTCGTTGTTCCAATAAGTAAGGTTGTGTCTGCTTTCGAACCCTGGGACAGCGAAATTACTGATCTCATATTGCTTAAGACCGCCGTTTTCCATGTGCTCCATAAGTGTTTCATACATTTCTGCTTCCGCATCCTCACCTGGTAGGGGCAGTTTGCCTTTTTGCAGTAAGTTGTAGAATACTGTTTTCGGTTCAATGATTAAAGAATATCCCGAATAATGAACCAGTCCTAATTCAAGGGCTGTTTGGATTGATTGTATGAAATCCTGCTTTGTCTGCCCTGGAAGGCTGTAAATCAAGTCAATGCTGATATTATCGAAGCCTGCTGTTTTTGCATTTTCAATTGATTCAAAAACATCCTTCGCCCGATGGCTGCGGCCGATTTTTTTTAAAAGTTCATCATTAAAAGTCTGTACTCCGAAACTCAGACGATTGACACCCGCATTTTTCAGGATGGCCAGTTTTTCTTTTGACAGGTCACCCGGGTTTGCTTCAAAAGTATATTCCGTATTGGTGTCTATATTAAGCTGTCTGTTGATCGCTGAAACAAGCTTCTCCAATTGTTTTTCATTCAAGGCAGTTGGTGTGCCGCCCCCGACAAACACCGTTTCCATTACTTGTTTGCTTACCGACAGACTCATTTCCTTTTCAAGTGCCTCCAGGTATTCATCAACCGGCTGTCCCTTCATGAATACCTTGTTGAAGTCGCAATAATGGCAAATATGGTGGCAGAAAGGAATATGGATGTAGGCTGCTTTCATTTTTTTCACTTCCTAAAGTGGCTTTTCTGGCCAGGATTTAGCTCTATTTTTTCTAAATGAATTTATTGAAAAAAGAGGCCAGAATCGCTTGCTTTAACAAGCATATCCAGCCTCCCCTGCTATTTTACTTCTTCGTATTGTTGTCGTCCATTTTCAGGACTGCCATGAAGGCTTCCTGCGGAACTTCTACGGAACCGACTTGCTTCATGCGCTTTTTACCTTCTTTTTGCTTCTCAAGGAGCTTACGTTTACGGGAGATATCCCCACCGTAACACTTCGCCAATACGTTTTTACGCATCGCCTTGATTGTCGAACGGGCAACGATTTTCTGTCCGATTGCTGCCTGGATGGGAACCTCGAATTGCTGTCTTGGAATGAGATCTCTCAGCTTATCCACGATTACCTTTCCACGTTCATACGCAAAGTCTCTGTGAACGATGAAGCTTAATGCGTCGACTTTTTCAGCGTTAAGCAGGATATCCATCTTCACAAGCTTGGAAGGCTTGTACCCGATTAGTTCATAATCGAAGGACGCATAGCCTTTCGTGCTTGATTTTAGCTGGTCGAAGAAATCATAAACGATTTCAGACAGCGGGATTTCATAAACGATGTTTACACGCGTTTCATCCATATATTGCATATCGATGAAAATGCCGCGCTTTTCCTGGCAAAGCTCCATGATTGCTCCAACATAGTCATTCGGTGCCATCATTGTTGCTTTTACATATGGTTCTTCAACACGGTCAATCTTCTGCGGGTCAGGCATGTTAGATGGGTTGTCTACCTTGAGTTCAGTACCATCAGTCAAGATTACATCGTAGATAACACTTGGCGCTGTCGTGATCAAATCAATCTTGAATTCACGTTCGATCCGCTCCTGGATGATTTCCATGTGAAGAAGTCCCAGGAATCCGCAACGGAAACCGAAGCCTAATGCCTGTGAAGTTTCCGGTTCGAATTGAAGCGCTGAATCATTGAGCTCAAGCTTTTCGAGCGCTTCCCTCAAGTCGTTGAATTTAGCTGAATCAATTGGATATAATCCGCAATATACCATTGGGTTTAGGCGGCGATAACCTGGAAGAGGTTCAGACGCGCCGTTTTTCGCATTCGTGATCGTATCACCGACACGTGTGTCGCCAACGTTCTTGATTGCAGCAGTCAAGAATCCTACATCCCCTACTGTCAATTCACCTGCAGGAGTAGCTTTTGGAGTGAATACTCCAACTTCCGTTACCTCAAATTCTTTGCCTGTCGCCATCATCTTGACTTTGTCGCCAACTTTTACGGTGCCATCGACGACACGGATATAAGCGACTACGCCACGGTATGCGTCGTACAAAGAGTCGAAAATCAATGCTTTTAAAGGAGCTTCAGGGTCTCCTTGTGGAGCAGGAACTTTCTCGACAATTTGTTCCAGGATTTCTTCAATTCCGATTCCCGCTTTAGCAGAAGCAAGAACAGCATCAGAAGCATCAAGCCCGATCACATCTTCAATTTCATTTCTTACACGCTCAGGGTCCGCACTTGGCAAATCGATTTTATTGATGACTGGCACGATTTCCAGGTCATTGTCGATTGCAAGGTATACGTTCGCCAATGTCTGTGCCTCGATCCCCTGTGCCGCATCGACAACTAGAACCGCTCCCTCACATGCTGCCAGGCTTCGGGAAACCTCGTAGGTGAAGTCTACGTGTCCAGGAGTATCAATCAGATGGAAGGTGTAGATTTCTCCATCCTTCGCCTTATACTTCAATTGTACTGAATTCAGTTTTATCGTTATTCCGCGCTCACGCTCAAGATCCATCGAATCCAAAAGCTGATCCTTCATTTCACGTGCAGTCAATGCATTCGTCTTTTCAAGGATACGGTCAGCCAGTGTCGACTTACCATGGTCAATATGGGCGATAATCGAAAAATTCCGTATTTTACTTTGTCTATTAAGTCTATCTTCTCTGCTCATTGCGTTCACTCCTACTATACTCGCGCATGTACACTATTGTTGATTATATCAGCAGGAATATCAAGATTCAATAAATAAAAGAGGAAGTGTCGCGGATGGACCCGCGAACTTAGCAGGACTGCGTACTCAAAATGTTCACAGAAAATTGGGAACTTATTATGTAAAATGAATGGTAAGAAAGGATGTGGATTATGTTTCTAAAGAATCGTTATGAATCAGAAGAATTGCGAGTACTGAAGGCCCTGAATTCGAGAATGGATTTACTAGAGAAGGAGAAACAATATTATTCAAATCTCCAAAAAGGATTTGATGGGGAGGTGATGTTTGATGGGTATCTGCAGCGAATAGTCATTCAATCACTTATACTTAATGATTTGCTGCTTGAACAGAATCATTCACATTTTCAAATTGACTCACTGATGATTTCTCAGAGTCTCACCTACTTATTTGAAGTGAAAAATTTTGAAGGTGAATATTATTTTGACGGTGACACTTTCAAGAAAATTAATGGGACCGAAGTTAAGAATCCACTGCTTCAACTTGAAAGGAACTTATCTCTATTAAGACAATTATTCAATTATATCGGATTTAAAATCTCCATAGAACCCTACCTCGTATTTGTTAATCCCGATTTCACTTTGTACAATGCTCCTCTAAACAGAAGAATCATTCTCCCAACCAACCTTAACCGCTTTATCCACCAACTGAATAACAATAAGTCAGCTTTGAATAATCAACATTCCAGACTGTCAGAACAATTACTATCGTCTCATTTGACGAAATCGCCATTTACCAAAGTACCGAAGTATGAATATTCTCAGCTGCGAAAAGGTCTGTTCTGCCATTCGTGCGGGACAGTTTTGGAGGAATATAGCGGAAGGGTATTTATGTGCAATAACTGTTCAGTGAAAGAGAATACAAAAAGTGCGCTAATTAGAAGTGTTAAGGAGTTTAACCTCCTATATCCTCTTGAAAAGCTGTCTACTAATATTGTCTACGAATGGTGTGGCGGTGTTTTTCCGAAGAAAACAATCAGGCAGGTAATGAAGGAAAATTTCATTATTTCAGGTTATGGACAATGGTCATATTATGAGTAAGTATTTTGGTCACCAATGTGGTTTATTGGTGACCTTCTTTTTTTAAAATCCTGATTGTTAGGTCACCAATGCACCCTGTTGGTGACCTCTTTTTTCAGATTCCTGGTTTTTATGGCGCCAATGCAGCCTGTTGGTGACCTCTTTTTCCCCATTCCGGGTTTTTAGGGCACCAATGCAGCCTATTGGTGACCTCTTTGTTCCGCTTCTTAATTATCAGGGCGCCAATGAGCTTTATTAAGATTTACTCGATCCTGCACAAAAACAGCGGGGCTCAGCCCGCTGCTCTACTCATTTCCCGGTTAATAATTCAACAGTTTTCTCGACGACAGAGGATACTCCATCGGCGAGTTGTTTTCCTATTGATGAAAAGAGGTTGAATGCTTTCATTTCTTCTAGTTTTTCCCGCTTTTGTTCCAGGTCATGGCTGGAGACGTCATTTCCTAGGATGGCTGTTTCGAAGGTCCCGTTTTCCTTTTCTTTTATGCTGAAGGCACTTTTGAATTCAGGGTCTTCGTAGCCTTTCATTTTATGGATGCCTTCATTTGCCTGTTGCATGCCGAACAGAACGGATATGAACATTAAAGAAGCTAGCATAAAGCTTTTAAGCATGAACATTTTCATCTCTATCACCTAACCGATTTTTATTTCTTGTCAGGAGGCTGCTGCGCTGGCGCTTCTACTTTTTCTGCCTGCCAGTAGAATTCACTGAATACGTCTGCAAGTGCATCGGCAGACCTGTTCAATTCTTCGAATGTGTTGTCAACGCCGCCAAACTCTATTAGCAGTGCATTTCCGGACAAGTCCTGATTGAATTTGCCATTTGTCGAGGCGCCCTTTTTCTCGATGATCCCCCTGCTTAAACCCTTTCCGTA
Source organism: Mesobacillus sp. (assembly GCF_047739415.1). Classification (GTDB taxonomy): domain Bacteria; phylum Bacillota; class Bacilli; order Bacillales; family Cytobacillaceae; genus Mesobacillus. The sequence continues at coordinate 7,819 of NZ_JBIQOE010000010.1, forward strand.
CTTTTTATCGAGGAGATTATGCAATTCTCGTGCGAGAGCAAGGTTTTTTTCATAATTGGCATTTTCCCCTCCAATGACAAATGCAAGTTTTGCATAAGGCTTGCCGTTAATCTGGACCGTCGTTTTATCTTTGCGATATCCATCTCGGTGGATATCTATAAAGTATTGAAGATTCCGGTCTCCAGCCATCGCGGCTTCTACAACCGGCCGTGATTCCTGATAGGCTTTTCCAAACCCAAGCCCTTTCTTGCTGAGATTGGCCATTACATCCGTTTTATCTACCATTGTTCCGACGCCTCGCTGTTCCAGGCTCTTTTTCAGCTGGTCCCCTATCTTCATGACATTCACCTGTGAGTGATAGGCCTTATTCGGGTCGGTCACTCCCTTTAAATAAGGAAGATACGATTCTCGATTATGTGTAAAATAAATATAGACGGCTTTCCGTTCTCCCGTGGAAAGCAGAGGTGCTGGCGTATCTTCGGGATTACCCGAATTTAAATCTTCCGTATTTTGAAGCGCCGCTTCCTGTTCTGCTTTCAATACATCGACAGGAGGTGCTGATTCCATTGGCATGTTCGTATAATTCGTTCCTTCACCGGCGACTAGTATCTTCCCATCAAAAAGCGAGAAACCTGGCAATTCCCTGCCTAGTAAGCTTCGCGGATCATCCAAATTGATATTGGTAGAAAGCTTGAACATGACATTCGTTAGCTTCGGTGTCTCATATTCTTCTGGAAGCGCCTGAAGGAATTGATGGTTTTCCCAACCCATTAAACTGAAAAGCAGTTGTCCATTCAGATTGTTTGCGGCCTGATTAACAGAATCCGAGGTGATCCTGTATTCAGGCTTTAGCGAAGTCATTGCTCCGCTTATGGAAAAAATCCCAATGAGAAAGAACACAAATGCTAAAGCGGCTTTTACTACTTGAGTCCCTTGGACGGCTACAATTATTCCAGATCGTTTATTAAATCTCATTGTTCCACCTCTCTAATGCAAGTCTAGTAAATGTTATGACTTTGCTAGAGAAGATAGAACTTCGAATCCTTCCGTAACGAATTTGAAATAAATCTAATAGAACATTCTAATGTGTATACATGCCTGTGTTATCCTGGTCGACATTCGTATGCAGCGCTGAATTAAGGCCACTGGCAATCAGATTGGCCATGTCATCGATGAACACATCGACTTCTTTAGGAGTCACCATCAGGTTATGGCCTAAAGGAGATAGAACCTCATAAATAAGCTTGCGCTTCTCTTCGTCTTCGAGTGTTCCAATCATTCCAAGGAAGGTTTGACGATGTTCAGCTTCCGGCAGATCTTCCTCGGTCAGCTTTCTTCTTTTGCCAAAACTCATTCCAGCCGGCACAAGGGATCTAGAAGGCTTGTCACCTTCTCTCATTTCCTTGCCAAAATGTTTTAAAATGAAATCAATCGTATCACTTGTAATCGAAACCGCATCGACTACTGTAGGAACTCCAATCGCTATCACTGGAATGCCTAAAGTTTCTTTGCTTATTTCCTTCCTTTTATTTCCTACGCCTGACCCAGGATGGATGCCTGTATCTGATATCTGGATCGTCGAATTGACTCTTTCAATGGAACGGGAAGCGAGCGCATCGATTGCAATCACAAAGTCAGGCTTCGTTTTCTCCACAACTCCAAAAATAATATCAGAAGTCTCTATCCCAGTTAGTCCCATGACTCCCGGAGAAAGCGCGCTAACAGAACGATACCCTTCTTCCACACTCTCAGGCTGGAGATCGAACAGGTGCTTAGTAACCAGTAAGTTTTCACATACGAGCGGCCCTAAAGCATCGGGTGTAACATTCCAGTTCCCCAGACCAACAACAAGGCAGGATGCATCTTCCTTGATGCCAGATTGTTTGATAAAGTGGGCAAATTCGTTTGCGAATACTTTTTCTACTTTCCCCTGCAGCTCGGTATCCTGCTGGCGAATGCCGACCACTTCGATTGTCAAATATTGGCCCTGTTTTTTGCCAAGACTCTTTTCTCCCTCAGCCGTCACCTCTACTAGAGAAATTTTTATATCATTTTCTTCTTTTTCTTTTATAATGACGCCTTCAATATGGGAAAGATTTTCCTGGGTATGGACGGTTGCTGCCTGGTCTGCCAGCACCATCTCCCTCGCTTCCACAGCCAGGTCAGTCCTGATTGAATACATACTCAAATCTACTGGTTCCTTCATTATCCCATTCCTCCCAATAACAGTTTGGCTGCAATACAGCATACTATTGCCTATCTTTTCCTTTTACATAAAAAAACATTCACGATACACTAGACTTAAGTTAAAGCAGAGTATTGCATTATTAACCCCTGTTTGATAAAATATCATTTGTTCTTAATAAAATAAGAAATGTACTGGAAATGTCGAGTTCCATAAAATCTCGATGCTTTTTAGGAGGTGAACGGAATGCCAAACATTAAATCTGCAATCAAACGTGTGAAAACTAGTGAAGCGAGCAAAGCTCACAACATTACTGTAAAATCTTCTATGCGTACAGCAGTTAAAAAAGCTGAATCAGCAATCGTAAACAACGATACTGAAGCAAAGGCTTCATACGCTCAAGCAGCAAGCAAGCTTGATAAAGCAGCAGCTAAAGGTCTTATCCACAAAAACGCAGCTGCCCGCAAAAAAGCCCGTTTAATGAAAAAATTGAACGCTAATGGCTAATTTTTTTTCATACTGCTAATAAAAAAACGACCTCAAAGGGTCGTTTTTTTTATTTTGTCGCCTATGTAAATGATCATTTCCTGCCATTGATCTGGAACAAAATCATTTCAATCAGCATTTCTTTTTTCATACCGCCGGTCTTCATCTGGTAATCAGCGTTAGCGAGAAGCTTCATAATCCTTGTCAGTTCCTCATCGGAAAATGCTCCTGACTGCCCAGCTGCCAATTTCACCCTGAATGGATGGATCTTCAAGGTCCCGGCAATCTGCTGCTGTCCATACCCCTTTCGAGCAAGCTCCTTCACCTGGTAAATCAGCCTGAATTGACCCGTAATAACTGCAAGGATTTTAATCGGTTCTTCATTCTGTTTTAAAAGATCATAATAAATTCTTAAAGCTGACTCAACATTACGGTGGACAACCTTATCTACCAGCGAGAAAATATTCTGTTCCAACGACCTTGCAGTCAGTCGGTCGACAATCTCCCTGCTAATTGGGTGGTTTTCTCCTGCATAGAGCGCCAATTTATCGATTTCAGAAGTAAGCATGAATAAATTCGTCCCTGCAAGCGTCAATAAAAGCTCAATTGCATCTTGATCAATAATAGCCCCATTCGCCTGAGCGCGTTCCTTTACCCAGACTTTTGTTTCTTGTTCACTCAGCTTCTTGGCTTCGATGACCGTAGCTTTCCGCTTTAACTCCTTCGTCACTTTCTTTCGTTCATCCAGCTTTTCGTATGGAGCAGAAAAAACAACGATCGAGTAGGGTGCAGGCTGTGAAAGATATTCCTCCAATTTCGCTATGTTATGCTCAACTTTTCCTTTTGACTTTTCCGATGTCAAAAATACTGGATTCTGAAGGATAACCAATCGCTTCTCTCCCATGAACGGGAAAGTTTCAGCGTCTTCCAAAGCTGCCTCGATTGGTGTTTCTTCTAAATCGTAAACCGAGTAATTGAAATCTTTCTCTTCGTCATTCAAAACATTGTCCACTAGAAGCTGTTTTGTTTCATTTATTAAAAAGGTTTCTGTTCCAAACATTAAATAGACAGGATCCACCTGTTTTTTGCTGATTTTTTTCCAAATGTCCAATACCACTTTTTTCCGCTCCGTTCAATCCAGTTTTGCCATATATCTATCGTAAAGAAGCTTGGACATTTTGACAAGCATTCTAAGGGAATTGGCCCCCTATCCGGACCAATTCCCCTATTTATATTGAACGCTGAGATATAAGGCCTAGGATACTTATATCTCAACGGTGCATCATGGTAAGATTATTTTAGCCGCAGACGGGAAAAGTATTTGTGACAACTCTTGGTACATTGACACACATATAGGAAGGCAGCAAAAATGGTTTGATTTTTCAATTACAATGCTGGGCAGAGAACACTGGATTTTTTAAATTGAATCGCTTATACTATTATAGAATTAGTAGGGGGGATTGACTGTGAATCAATTCGAAGAAAATGTCCAAAGTAATCGCAATGACGCTGTTGACTCAGGTGTTGGATTCATCGTTTCTTTTGGATTCTTTGCAACAATGTTCATTATTGCGACAGTCGTGCAGTTAATCGGGAGTTAATCACGGCTACATAGGATAAACTTTTGGAGACTGCATTTTACCAAATGCAGTCTCTTCTCATGTTCTTGTGATTTTCGGGGGAGAGAACTATTTGTTCTTGCTATATACTATGGAAGTTGTGTGGTAAACGTTCCTGAATTGTCTTTAAACTTGTAAATGATTGCGCCATCTTCATCGGTCCTGAAAATCTGGATGCCACGTTCTTCTAACCTTTCGATGACTTCATCGCCGGGATGGCCATACCGGTTATTCTCTCCTACAGATATGACTGCAAAATCAGCGTTCGTCCTTTCCAGGAAAGGTTCTGAACTGGAGTATTTACTGCCATGATGCCCGATCTTTAAAACATCTATGGCAATGTCCTTTATTTTCCTGGCCATTGAATTTTCTCCTTCAGTGCCCAGATCGCCTGTAAAAAGCCACTTTTTACCGCCAATAGCTGCGAGCAGCACAATTGACTGATCGTTTCGCTCCCCAACGGTCCCGCTGGGATTAAGAATCTTAAAATCTCCTCCAGCCGCTTTCCAACCAGTGCCTAAACCAGCTGCATATATGTCTACTCCCTTCTCATTAGCGATGTCCATGATTTCTTGCTCCAAAACTGACCTCTCTTCTACACGCGGTACTATCAGCTGTTTTACGTGTATTTCCTCGAACAAAGCAACAGCTCCACCTATATGGTCCGCGTCGCCGTGGGTCAAAATCAATTTATCCACAGTCCTGACACCTTCACTTTTTAAAAATGGAACAACGATTTCCTTGCCGGGATCATAAGGACTGCCTCTCTTTTGCCAATTTTCTTTTTCAAAAAGTATGACACCTCCTGTATCTATGAGATAATTCCCCTGATTATACGGCATTCTGATGAAGATGCTGTCACCCTGCCCGACATCCAGGAAGGTGATATGCCCATAAGGATTCAAATAAGGCAGTAATATTTGCACGAATAGAGGAAATAACGGCAAGGCAAAAAGCCATAGAGGAGGCTTAAACTTTTTTAAAATAAAACCTTCCCATTTGAAAAAAAATAGAGGAATCAAAATGATATGCACAATAAGTAAAATTGGCTCAAGCTTACCAATAAGGATCGTCGACATCGGTAGCTTAGACAGTTTCATGGCGAAAAGGTTTACATGGTGTACGAAGTTCTCCAGAAAATATAAATAAAAGGAAGGCAACGCTCTCAGAAGCAACAAAATAATGTAGGAAATCAAGAAAAGCGGCAGTAATATAAATGAGAATAGCGGGACGAACAGGAGATTAGCTAAAATCGATATGACTGAGACTTCATAGAAAGAAGCAAGGATGGCAGGGAGACTTGAAAGCTGGGCTATAAAAGAGGCCGCAGCCGTCTGCTTTACAAACGATGTAAAACCTTTCAGAATAACCGGTGCTGAAATGACCAGGGAGAAGCTGACAGCGAAGGAGAGTTGGAATCCTGTATCAAAGATGATACTCGGCTGGATAAGTGCCATGAGCATAAAGGCTGCCGAAACTGCGTCAAGTGGCGTCATGCGGAGCGATAAGCGCCGTGAGCCAATCAACATGATTAGCATAGCAGCTGCCCTGACAACCGGAGGAGCTAGCCCGGTAATAACTGCGTAAACAGGCAGGTAGGCCATTAGCAAAATTTCAGTTTTTTCCTTAGTCAACCCCATCCTGATACAAATAAAATAAATCATACCCGTAAGCAACCCAACATGAAGGCCGGAAATGGCCAGCAAATGGACAATCCCTATTTTCTGGTAAGATCGTTCTGTTTCCGGATTAAAAAGATTTCTATCCCCAAATATAAGTGCTGCGGCAAGGGCGGCACTTTCCTCTGGCAAAGTGTCTTTTATCCTGGCAATTTCATTATATCTAAAGGTCTTTAATGCAGTTAAAATTCCATCGGATTGTTGATAACAGGTTTCCAGAGACAGTTTATTGACATCAAAAATCCAGGAAATATCGTTCCGTTGAAGATAATCTTTGTAATCGAATGCATTGGGATTTCGGGCAGGAGATGGATGATTGAGGGCCCCGGACGCTGCACATGCCATTCCAGGAGTGATAAGTGTTTGAATTATTTGTTGTTCAGTATTTGATTTGATTCTGTATTTGACAACCAGTTTTTCATTAGTAGGCAATGCTTTACCGTAAGCAAAAAGCAAGTCACCGTCCAGTTGGATTTCATCGTCAAATAATATCAGGAAGTTTTTTTCATTGCCTGTAAAAACTGATTCAAAATGTGACTCTGAATACCCCGCGGCTACAAAAATGAGGTAGCAGCCCGCCATAAGCACAAGAGTGGAAGCAGGGAGTTTCTTCAGCTTTAATAACAAGATCAGGGTAAGCAGGCACAATCCCGCGTAAATGAACTTATTTTCGGTGACGGTCAGAAGACCCAGTAAGGAGACAGCTGCAATGTAAAACAGCTGCCCTTTAATAGGCCAAATTCGATTTGGCAACATATTCTCTAGTCCTTAATTAAGTTATTTAGATAAGTGGACAACCTCAACATCCCTTAAGAAAAGTTCATTATACTTGTTAGGATAGGCGCTGCGGTATACAATTCTTGTAATCCCTGACTGTGCGAGTGTCTTGGAGCATTTTTCGCAAGGCTCGTGGGTTACAAAGGCTGTCGCTTCCTTTAAAAGCCCTCTGTCGGCATGGATGACGGCATTCTCTTCTGCGTGAAGGGTCCTGATGCATCTTCCTTGTTCGTTAATCAGGCAGCCGACATCCTCACAGTGGTCATGGCCATGTATTGAGCCGTTGTAACCAGTTGATACAATGTGCTTGTCCTTTACAATGACACAGCCTACATGCAGCCTGGGACAGGTAGAGCGTGTCCCAACTTCTTCAGCGATATCCAAAAAGTATTCATCCCAACTCTTTCGTTCCATGCTGTAATCCCCCTTTAAAAGCTCAAAAATGTACAGGTATTTTAAATAAACTCTTTCCATGTCTCTAATTTTAATACTTATCATCAAAGAGTCAATTTCATTGCAGCTATTTTACCGAAATCAAGTCCTTCAGTTTTTCGAATGTTTTATCACCTATCCCGCTGATTTCTTTTAAATCATCGATTGATTGGAATGAACCATTCGTTTCGCGGTATTCAATAATTGCCTCTGCTTTTGCCGGACCTATCCCTGGCAATGTCTGCAGCTCGCTGGATTGAGCAGAATTCAGGTTTACTGTTCCTTTCCCTGCAGCTTCCCCTGCCTGTACCGGCAGAGCAGCATTAACATTCTCGCCAATCCTCGGTACATATATGGCCATTTCGTCCTGAATATATAACGCGAAATTGATCGAGGCCGTATCGGCGTCCTCCACTAGCCCTCCAGCCAGTTCGATTAGGTCAACCACCCTTCCTCCCTTTTGGATTTCGTAGACACCAGGGTTTACGACCGCGCCTTTTATGTCAGCCATCATGACCATTATTTGTTCTTCAGCTTTCGTTTCAGTTTTTTCATCCCTTTTAGTTTCGACATCTCCCACCATAGCTAAAGTTCCTTCATTCATTTCAGTCAATTCATCTTCTTTATCAAAGGATGAGTAAAGAAAAAATAATACAGCCGCTATTCCTGCAATAACATAGAATTTGTTTTCTCTGATCCAGTCCACAATTGGTCAACACCTTTCTATATGTCATAAATTAAAATTTGAAATCATATGGATATAGGAGAATAAATGTACGAAGGAGGGAAGGGTTATGAAAATAGGGATAATAGGCACAGGGAATATGGGGAGAATTCTCGCCGAAGCTCTCATTGATGGGAATGCCGTTTCCCCTTCTTCAATGATGATTACAAACAGGACATTATCAAAAGCTTTAGAGATTCAAAAAATATATCCAGGCTTATCAGTTGGAAAGGATGCGGTAGAAGTTGCTGAAAACGCTGATGCTATTTTCGTATGCGTGAAGCCCCATCATGTTTTGGGAGTCCTCGAGACGATTAATCCTGTGCTTACAAGGGATAAATGTGTAATTTCAATAACAAGCCCAATCAGTGTGGAGCAAATCGAAAGCAAAGTGGATTGTTCTGTCATGAGAATCATTCCAAGCATTACGAACAGAGCGCTTGCGGGTGTTTCACTTTTCTCGTTTGGTACTCGATGTACGACGGAATGGAAAGAAGCATTATTTACCCTGTTCAAAAAGGTATCTGTTCCACTGGAAATCGAAGAGAATATCACAAGAGTGGCATCAGATATTGTCAGCTGCGGTCCGGCTTTCTTCAGCCACCTTGTCCAGAGTTTTATCAATGCTGCTGTCAAGGAAACTGAAATTGACCAGGAAACTGCCACCAAACTATCAAGTGAGATGCTAATTGGTTTAGGAGAACTTTTGAGTCAAAATCATTATACGTTACAAACTTTACAGGAAAAGGTTTGCGTTAAAGGTGGCATAACTGGAGAAGGAATCAAGGTACTTGAAAGTGAAACGGGAGATATGTTTGAACAGATATTTCAGGCTACACATAAAAAATTTGCAGAGGAACTGGAAAAAACTGAGGAACAATTCGGTCCTTAAAAGATTTCGCTATTGGCCTTTATAATCCTCCTATATAAATGTGACAAATTTAGAACAAGAAAGGCTCCCAAAAAGTTGGGAGCCTTTCTAATTTATTTCTTTACCATCGCAAAAAATAAACGCTCTGCTGTTGGCTCAGAGGCTTTCATCGAGTAATCCCCGGTGACTTCAATATTCGCAAAGCCTGCCTGCCCTAGCCATTTCACATAAGAATCCTCTGGATATGTACGCTGGTAATGAGATTCATCGACTCGGTCATATTTACCTGATGATTCATCACGGACGAAGAAAGTGAGCTCATGTTCAACACTGTGAGCGCCTTCTCCCTCGAAGCTATTCCAAATATAAGTGATTTCTTCATCATCCCATGTAAATGTCGCGTCGGCAAAAATATGTTCCATTTTATAGATAGAATGGACATCAAACAGGAATAAGCCCCCTTTTTTCAAAAGGCGGGACACCCCTTCGAATGTCTGGCGGACTGCCTGTTCATCCTCTAAATAATTCAGCGAATCACAAAAAATGCCAATGATATCAAACTCACCTAAATCATCAAGCTCTGACATGTCCTGCTGAAAAAATTGTATTGGCAACGATAGCGCTTGAGCTTTCGACTGGGCTACTGAGAGCATATCTGTTGATAAATCCGCGCCGGTCACATCAAAGCCTTTTTGCGCAAATCTTACAGATAGCTCCCCGGTGCCGCATGCGAGGTCGAGGAGCTTCATTCCGTTCACTTGATATTTCTCTTTGTACGCCTCAACAATCGAAACCCATTCGTCATAGGGAACATCCTGCATAAGCTCATCATACAAATAAGCGAACCTTTCGTAAGACATTAATTAAGCTCACTTTGTACGTTTTCGATCGGAGCATCTCCCCATAGGCGCTCAAGGTTATAGTAGATTCGCTCTTCTTTGTGGAAGACATGGACAACAACATCACCGATATCAATCAGCACCCACCTTGCTTCGTCAAAACCTTCTATCCTCTTAAGATTATACCCCTGCTCTTCTGCTTTTTCCCTGATTTCACGGGCAATAGCTTGTACCTGCTTATCAGAATTCCCGTGGCAGATGACAAAGTAATCGGCAATCAACGAGATACCTTTCATATTCAATACCATAATATCTTCTGCTCTTTTATCGTCTGCTGCTTTTACCGCTGTCATTAATAATTCGCGCTCACTCATTAAATCAACCTCCTGAATTTTGTACGATGCTGTTGTATGCATTAAATGTATCCGGAAAGACCGGGTGGTTTTTCTTCATTAAAAATTGAATTGTATTTTTCATAGATTGGATCAATGCTCTGTCCAAATCATTCTCTGCCAGTTCTCTGACTTTATCCACTCCTGGAAAATGGCGGCCTGGCTCGATATAATCAGCCAGATAGATGACTTTATCAAGAAGCGTCATGCCAATCCTTCCAGAAGTATGGTAACGGATTGCATCAAGAACTTCCTTGTCGTCGATTCCCGCTTCCTTCTCTGCAAGGAACGCTCCTATCGGCGCATGCCAGAGCTCACTGTTAAACTCAAGCAAGATTGCAGGCATTTTTTGTTCCTCAATGATTTGTCTCATTTCATCCTTTGGACGGAATTTGGCATAATCATGAAAAATAGCAGCCAGTTCCGCTTTCTTCAAATCTGCTCCATATTTCCCGGCCAGCTTGATGGCTGTATCCATCACGCCAAGAGTATGCTGATAGCGGTGTTCAGTTAGTTGTGGCTTCACGATCTGAAGTGCTTGTTCACGTTCCATATAAACCATGCTCCTCTATATAAACCCTAACTGGATCGGGCAGCAGATAGCGTATGCTCCGAGCGGCCCTCACTCTTTCTCTAATCATACTTGAAGAGATATCCATTTGCGGTGTCTCTGCATAAAGAATATCATATGGTGTTTCAGTACTGTATGATGGCCTGCTGACACCCACAAACCTGACCATTTTCAATAATTCATCTATTTTATGCCATTTGGGCAGATATTCAACCATATCACCACCGATGATGAAGTAAAAATCGGTTTCTTTATACATATCTTTTAATATTTTCATCGTTTCATACGTGTAAGATGGACCCTTTCTGTCGAGCTCTGCTTTTTCAATCCTGAATTGCTGGTTATCAGCAATAGCAAGCTCAAGCATAGCCAGCCTGTCTGAATGGCTGATGGGCTCATCTACAGTTTTGTGCGGCGGCACCTGATTTGGCATGAACCAAATCTCATCAAGACTATAAGCATGAAGGACTTCATTCGCAATTACTAAATGTCCGGTATGCGGCGGGTTGAAGGTTCCGCCTAAAATGCCAACTTTTTTCAAACAGGCACCTCCCAGTATTTATCTTGGAAGAACGATTTGCTTATTTTCACGGGACTCTTTATATAAAACAATGGTATTACCGATTACCTGAACAAGCTCTGCTTTAGCACCGCGAGACAGCTGTTCAGCCACAGTATCCCTATCCTCGTCACAGTTCTGGAGGATGCTTACCTTGATCAACTCTCTCGCTTCCAGCACATCTGCGATTTGTTTGATCATATTTTCATTTACCCCGCCTTTTCCAACTTGAAAGATTGGAGTAAGATGATGGGCTTTCGATCTTAAAAAACGTTTCTGCTTACCTGTTAACATATGTTAACCTCCTAAATTTCTTAAAACATTCGCTTCCATTCTCTCGACATCGGGAAAAATCCCTGTCCATAACTCAAAAGCAAGTGCTCCCTGGAACACAAACATTCCCACGCCATTCTGGATAGCAGCTCCCTTTTTGGAAGCTTCCTTTAAAAACTTTGTTTGCAATGGATTATAAATTATATCACTAACTATCGTATCCTGTGTGATCTTTTCAGGCGAAAGCGGTAAACTTTCTGTATCAGGCACCATTCCAATAGAAGTTGTCTGGATGATCAATTGATATTCATCCAGTGTCTTTTCAGCCGTTTCCTGGCCTAAGACCTTTGATTCGACCTTGAATGGGCAAGAGCTGACAAGCTCCTCAGCCTTTTGAATTGTCCGATTGTAAAGGTCAATCCTGCCAATACCTGCCTGGGCCATCGAAAAGTAAATGGCTCTTGAAGCACCACCTGCACCAATAATCAAAGCTGATCTTGAACCAAGATCAGCAGCCATATATTCAAGCCCTTTAACAAAACCAGGACCATCCGTATTATAGCCTACCAGAAGGCCATTTTCGTTTTTGACTGTATTGACCGCTCCTATTGCTCTGGCTAAAGGGTCAACTTTATCCAGGTGGGCGATGATATCTGTTTTATGCGGAATTGTTACATTGAATCCACTCACACCCAGGGCTTTCAAGCCTTTCACAGCGGCCTCCAGATTCCCTCTGCTCACATGGAAAGGCAAATATGCCGCATTTATTCCATAAAGATCAAATAAATCATTGTGCATGGCAGGAGACATTGAATGCGCGATAGGATCTCCGATGACACCGAACAGCTTTTTCATTACATCTCCCACCCTTTCTTTTTGATTTGATACTTCTAAACAACGGATCTCTAAATAAGTGACCTTCTCAGCATTACATGAACGCCTTTAGGGACATGCGCCGCGATTTTTGCGCCCGCATCATTGACCGTTACCCAGCCTAGCCCTGAAAATACAACATCGGTTTTAGCTTCCTTGATTGTAAACTCATGTCGGACAAGTTCAGGGAATTCATCCATCTGCTCACGCCGCGGCGGTGTCAGCAGCTCACCAGCATGATTCTTATACAGCTCATCCGCCTTTTCAAGCTTTGTTCGATGAATGTTGATTTCATTCGGCAAATAGCATGAAAAAGACCTTCTTCCGCCTGATATATAATCGAAACGAGCCAGACCTCCGAAAAACAGCGTTTGCTCTTCATTCAACTGGTACACCTTCGGCTTGATTTCTTTTTTAGGAGTGATGAATTTCAAGTCACGCTTATCCACATAGTGCGCCATCTGATGATGGTTGATGATACCCGGTGTATCAACAATCGCTTTTCCGTCCTCAAGCGGTATTTCTATCATATCAAGTGTAGTTCCCGGAAAGTGAGAAGTAGTGATCACATCTCCTTCCCCTGTCACTTCCTTGATAATCCTATTGATAAAAGTAGATTTCCCTACATTTGTACAGCCTACAATATAAACGTCCTTGCCGTTGCGATATTCATCAATTGCCGCAGCAGCTTCCTTGATATTATATCCTTTTGCAGCACTGACGAGGGATACATCAATCGGATTAAGTCCCAATTCCCTGGATTCCTTCTTCATCCAGTCAATCAATTTTCGCTGTTTGACCGATTTAGGTACCAGATCAGCTTTATTGCCGATCAATAATACTGGGTTTTTCCCTGCGAAACGCTGGATCCCTGGCAGCCAGCTTCCGTTGAAGTCAAATATATCAACTATCTTGACAATCAGGGCATCCCTGCTGCCAAGTTCATTCAATATTTTTAAAAAGTCATCATCTGTCAAGCTTACATCCTGGATCTCATTATAATTCTTCAGGCGGAAGCATCTTTGGCAGACTACAACCTCTTTTTCCAATGAAGAAGCTGGAGCATATCCCAACTCCTCTGGAACTTCCGTCTGGATTTTGACACCGCAGCCTGTACAGTTAAATTGCTCACTCAAATCTTAGTCCTCCCAATTCAGCTTTCCTTGTTTCTTAAACCAATTTAATATCCTTCTTTCAACTTTCCTGTTGAATCTAGTCACAAACCCATCCGTCTGTGCAACCGGAACAACGAGAATCGTATGGAAGCCACTTCTGTTGCCGCCAAGTACATCGGTTAAAAGCTGGTCGCCAATCACGACCGTTTCCTCTTTACGCAATCCCATTTGCTTTAAAGCTTTATTAAAGGCTCGAGTCATCGGTTTTTTCGCCTGAAAGATAAATGGGATTTGAAGAGGGTCCGAAAACGACTTGACTCTTCTCTCATTATTATTAGAAACAATCGTTACGAGTATTTCATGTCTCCTCATATTATCAAACCACTCGATAAGCTTTGGGGTCGCAAGCGGCCGATCCCACTCAACGAGTGTATT
>NZ_JBIQOE010000011.1:0-5818 GCF_047739415.1 Mesobacillus sp.
GTATTATGTAGGGTAATATTAACGCTATTAAGATATAGAAATAGGTTGATGGGGTTTTCATAACTCTAAAGTTTATTAGTGGCACAACAGTTTGTCTGGCAACACTAAAACTGAATGTCACCGATAAAAATGTGATTAACCAGATTATAGCTTCAAATTCATTTAACTTAGGGTTTATTTTTGAAAGGTTATTAATTAAGTAACCAAGAGTATTCAAAATCAATATGTACAGAATGGCTTTATTTTTTATTTAATTTCCCTCCGGAACACTTAAGTTTCTTGGCATTGGCAGATTCCACATTTCACTCTTTTTTCACTTCAAATCTACTAACTAATTCATAGGGTCTTGCTTTAAATGCTTCATATGGTATGTAGTTCGCATCCATAGCGTCTAGAGCCCTGTTTCTAAATTGCTCCCTCGTAATAAATTGTTCTATATTTTCTTTCGTTATTTTTGCAAAAAAGACTTCTGAAGTTTCACCCTCAGCTGTCCTGACTTCACCTGACTGATACTCACCTCTAAAGACTACACATGTTACTCCGCTCGTCACGTTTTGATAAATACCCGTTATCCCAAGTAAATCCACCTTAACCCCAGTCTCTTCAAATACCTCGCGATGAATGGCGTCTTCTAATGTTTCTCCTTCTTCTACCTGGCCACCGGGCATTTCCATAGTGTCTGAACGGTGAAAATTTCTGACAAGGAGTACTTCTCCTTCCTTATTTGTGATATATCCACTAACAGACATCAAATGTTTATGAAGATGATATGCCGCAGGGTATGGAGCAGTTGAAGACAAGAAATCTTGATCGAATTCTATGCGGAATTCGCCTAACTCTTTCATTGCTGATTGGTACTGTTCACTATTTTTAATTAGACTGTCGATCCTCTCATAATGTTCCGTGCTTCTGTATTCCCATATAACCAGAATTTCGTCCTTCGTTTCATTCACTGATTACGGCCAAAGGAATTTACCACTTACGCCATCTTTTTTACCACTTTACGCCAAAGTTTTTACCATACGTCGCCAAGCTATTTACCAATAGAAAACTCCTCCATCATTTTAGTAAGGTGGAGGAGTTTTGGATTTGATTAAAAAACAATATTAAGCTTTAAAGTATTGAATGATGATTTTTCTTGAACCTTCGTGAATATCCTGTTCAGTCCATGTGTAAGGATATGGTTCCTCTCCGTATACTTTTAGTAACTTTACCTTTAACTTCATGGGGAAAGGGCTCCAGTCTTTATAACCAGCCCAGTAATAGTTTTCTTCCATCTTTCTCAAGTCTTTAGGAGTCAGTATTGCCATTCCTTAAACCTCGATTCCTAATCCATGTCGTTCTCGCATAGAAATCTCACCGTCTAGTAAGAATTGATAGGAGTCATGAATAATACGGTCTAGTATGGCTTCTGCAATTGTACCGTTTCCTAACTTTGTGTGCCACCCACTTGGATCAATCTGAGAACAGTAAATGGTTGAGGCAGTTTTGTGCCGGGCTTCAGTAATTTCTAATACGATATTTGCTTCATCCTTTGAAAGGTCCGTAAGGAGCCACTCATCAATAATTAAAACTTCTGTCTTTGTATACTTCTTAATTAGCTTTCGATAGCTACCGTCGGCAGCTAGTTTAGCCAGGGATAATTCATCAAGTAATTCAGGCAATCGTACATACTTCACCTTGTAATGCTGACGACAGGCAGATACACCAAAGGCACAAGCCATATAGGTTTTTCCTGACCCTGTAGGTCCTTTCAGTATGATGTTATGATGATTTTCTATATAAAGCCCACTTGCCAATTTTAGAATCTGGTCCTTTTTAAGCTTTCTATCATCAAAATACTCAATATCCTCGATACATGCTTTCGTATCAGAGAACGTGGCATTCTTGATTAATCGATTTAAATGATTACTTTTCCGGCGTGAATATTCAAGATCCACAAGCAGAGAAAAGCGATCTTCAAAGCTCATGGATTGGTATTCTCGGTTTTGAGCTTGTTCCTTATATGCCTCTGCCATACCTGCTAATTTCATTTCCTGTAGTTTGGACAACATTTGATCATTCATCATTTATCTTTTCCTCCATAATAAGAAGCACCACGTGTAAAGCCGAAATTGGTGTCGTTCATTCCAATGTTTTGCTCTAACTCTAGTTCAGCGTCTTTTTTCTTATTGTTTTTCAACAGCGTTTGAATGCTTTTAACCGTAGGTCTTTTCGTCAAGGTGAGCAGTGTTTTACATGCCCGCTCTATTTCATATTTGCTATAACGGTGTTCCAGCTTCTTGAAGGAAAAGATAGATTGTAATGCTTGTTTTTCAGATTGATAGGAATCCAAAAGGTACTTTACAGTACTTAAAGTCGAAGATCCTATGCTTTCTGCCCATTCGATTGCCACTTCAGGTGTTTGGTCTACAAACAGTTTATGATTGTCTGGCATATGTTCCCGAACGGTTGATATCTGCCCAAATCTCCCATATAATCGTTTGTGTGAAGTCAACCACATATGATTGAAGTAAACAACGATCATATCCTCGGAAATCTTCACATCTACTTGTCGGCTGATATACTCATATGGAACAGAATAAAACATGCTTTCAACAGAGATATGGTAATCTGGACGTACTTTGGCAGTCTTCCATTCTGATATCTTGTATGGCATGTCTGGAAGAGGGGAAAGCGCAAATTTCTCCTCTTCTTCAAATGTAGAATAGCGACTTCCTTCTTTTCGAGTAAAAGGCCGATGATTAAATTCCTCTAATTTCTTTCTCAATTCTTCATTTAACTCTTCAATACTAAAACAGTGAATGTTCCTTAATGCCGCAATGATCCATGTGGAAATGGCTCCAACTGAGCCTTCAACACTTGCTTTATCCTTGGGACTGCGAACACGTGCCGGCATGATAATCGTATCATAATGGTTGGCCATTTCCTTATAAGTTGGGTTTAATACGAGCTCCCTTGAAGTATGTTTCGTCACGCCTGTCTTCAGGTTATCCGAAACAACAATCTGGGTGACTCCACCGAAATATTCATATGCGTGTATATGGGCACTAATCCAGGATTGTAAGTTCATTGATAGGAATGCTTCCGCATATGAAAGTTGGCTACACGGCAATGTAGCGACGAAAACATATGCTTTCAATTTTTCACCAGTATCCCTATCAATAATAAATGCCGTTGTACCCGCCCAATCCACCTCCATTATTTCTCCTGGTTTTCTACGAATACGTAAAGTCGCTTTATGTTTCTGGGCATATTCACTATAATGACGGATAAAACTCCGATAAGAGTAAGGAATTTTATTGTTCGCTCGACTTTCTGCCTCGTATTCATGATGTAATAGAGAAAGAGTAACGTTTGGCTTGGCCAACTCTTTATGAATGTAATCAAAGTTGAGTGCCTGCCTCCCTGAGGCTTCTAATGATTTCTCAGGAAAAAGAAACTCTTCAATCCACTTATCGTCCATTTCTCCATCTAATGGACAAGTCAATCCTTTCTTCACAGCCATTTCAATGACTTCTGTAACCTTCTGACGAGAGTGTCCAGTACTTGCAGAAATGCCTCTCATACTGATTTCCTCATCATGTAATTCCAGTATCTTACGATAATGGATCATAAAAAAATACCTCCAATATAAAAGTGTCATATCGTAAGATATGCTCACTAATTATATAGAAGGTATTGGGTGGTAAATAAGCTGTCTTTTAGTGGTAAATTCCTTATCATTTGGTGGTAAAAACTTTGTCACTAGTGGTACATTTAGATGGCCGTAATCAAATTAAGTTACTTTTTCCGGAGAGGAAGTTAACGAGCACTGAAATTTATAACTGGTCCAATGGTTTACTGTCACGAAAGACAATCAGACATATCTTAAGAAATCACTTTAATGTAGTTGGGACAAGAAGGCATCAGTTTTTTGAATAGGACATGTTGGATTCGGGCGGCTGTAAACTCATTTTTGTCTTATACATTCTGTCTATAAGACTGTTTACAGTCTTGAACCTCTTTTTAGGCTTATATATTTTTTCTATAAGCCCTTTTTGCCGCTTCGACCTCTTTTTGGGCTTATAGATTTTTTCTATAAGCCCTTTTTTGCCGCTTCGACCTCTTTTTGGGCTTATAGATTTTTTCTATAAGCCCTTTTTGCCGCTTCGACCTCTTTTTGGGCTTATAGACTTTCTCTATAAGCCCTTTTTTGCCGCTTCGACCTCTTTTTGGGCTTATAGACTTTCTCTATAAGCCCTTTTTGCGACTTTGACCTCTTTTTAGGCTTATAGACTTTCTCTATAAGCCCTTTTTGCGACTTTGACCTCTTTTTAGGCTTATAGACTTTTTCTATATGCCCTTTTTGCGACTTCGACCTCTTTTTAGGCTTATAGACTTTTTCTATATGCCCTTTTTGCGACTTCGACCTCTTTTTGGGCTTATAGACTTTCTCTATAAGCCCTTTTTACCGCTTCGACCTCTTTTTAGGCTTATAGACTTTTTCTATATGCCCTTTTTGCGACTTCGGCCTCTTTTGGGGCTTATAGGACCTTTTTGCGGTTCTTTGTTTTTTTGGAAAAGAAAATCCAAAGGCATACACCTTCGGATAAATAGTCTAGTGTCTTCCCTCATCCACGTACTTCCCATAGTCCGGTACTGCAATACTGTCGAATTCCCGTACTAATTTTTCCAGGCTGTTTGACAATAATTCACCAGACATCGGTATTCCATGCCCTGTCACGGCAACTGCTGGTTTCAAGGCCTCCAGCTTAATGACTGATTCCTTGGAGGATTTCCAATCTGGTGTCAGATACCTTGGGGGACCGCTTATTTCCTGTTCCTGTGTTAAAACTTTATACAGCGACTCCTGTTTAACAGTCACAAAGGCGTCTCCCGCGATCAGTAACCGATCTCTTTCCCTAAAAAAGGAAACATGGCCGGGCGTATGCCCTGGTGTGTGAATCCACTTGAATTCTGGCATATGCGGAATACTTCCGTCAGAAGGAAGTTTTTCTACATTATTCCCCAGGTCGATTGGGTCGTTTGGGAAAAGAGGCGATAACTTTGCTACCAAGCCACCTTCAACGGTCGAGTCTGGTTCAGGATAACTCTTTTGCCCGGTCAAATAAGGAATCTCCAGTTCATGTGCATAAACAGGAACTCCCCAATGCTCCACCAATTCGATAATCGCTCCAACATGATCAAAATGACCATGTGTTAAGATAATCGCTTTTGGACGGCTGTTTGTTCCAAAACGCTCTTTTGTCAAAGAAATAATCTCTTCCGCTGATTCAGGCATTCCCGCGTCAACTAGAACAAAGTCTTTTGTTTCTGGACTTCCTACTAACTGAAAATTGACAATCTGGACAGTATAATTAAATAGGTCTGGCAAAATCTCCATACCGACACCGCTGCCTATAGATGTAGCAGGAATATATTTATAATCACTGCCATAGTTCATTTCCTTATCTATTTCCATTCCAATACCTCCGTAAAACTCATTCCATACAGAGTTATTGTCTCTCTCTATAGGTAATTTATGATTGGACAGGTTGGAAAAGCCTAAATCCGGCGATATCAAAAAAAGGATCGAGAAACGTACCAAGTACGTTCCCGACCCTTTGTAATAAACAAAAAAAGTTGGAAACCGTTATCCAACCATTTATGAGCATTATTTATTATATAAAGAAGAGAGTTAAAAATTAAAGTTAGAAACACATTGATAACTAAATAATCTAGGGAAACAAAAAAAGTTGGAAATACTTGATTTAGTATACTAAATTATTCCTTTTTTATTAAAATTTGGGATAAGGCAGACGTTTTTTTACTTTTT
>NZ_JBIQOE010000012.1:0-25571 GCF_047739415.1 Mesobacillus sp.
TGTTTAAAATCCATGTTGGAGTCCTCCTTGGTTACCTAAGTTAGGGGTCAATTCGGTGCACGATTTGACACCCCGTATCATACCAAGAGGGCTCTTTTTTGTTCAAGTCCCCGAAAATCCTCTTAACAGGAATGCTCCTTATTTATATTATAAACATAACAAATGAAAAATAAATTACTTTTTGTAAAAAATATACTTGACGTAACTAAATTACAGTAATATAGTTACTTACATAAAGTAACCAACTTACTGCAGCTAAGTTTGACCAATTTTAAAGGAGAGTTATGGAAATGATAAATAAGCATGAAGGAGCAGCAACCGTTTTGAGAGTAATTTTAGGAGTTACCTTTTTAATCCATGGAGCAGCGAAGTTCCAGGGGGGCATCGGTAATACAGCTGGCTTTTTTGAAAGCCTTGGGTTGCCTGGATTCTCCGCGTACATTGTTGCCTTAATTGAGCTTGTTGGCGGTTTAGCGATGGTGCTGGGAGTAGGAACAAGAATCAATTCAATTTTATTTGCGATTGTTTTAGCGGTAGCTATTGTAAAGGTGAAGCTTGCCGGAGGATTCCTGGGAAATGGACAAATGGCGGGTTATGAGCTTGATCTGACCCTGCTGGCAATGTCCATCTTCCTTGCCATTACAAACAAATCTCTTTTCGCCCTGGATAATGTAATTTTTCAATCAAAAAATGCTTAAAGGAGGAAGTAAATATGAGTTTTCATCAACCGCCGGTTACTTTTGTAGGCCAAGTAAATCTAAAGGTACAAAGTTTGGAACGCTCCCTTGCCTTTTATCAAGAAGTAATTGGTTTTAAGGTATATGAAAAAACGGATAAATCCGCAAAATTAACTGCCGATGGAAAAACTGTCCTATTAAGCCTTGAGCAGCCATCGGATGTGATCCCGAAGAAGGGAAGAACTACTGGATTGTATCATTTCGCGCTTCTGCTGCCTGACAGGACTGACCTGGCAAAAGTACTGAAGCATTTCCTGCAGACTGGATATCCATTGCAGGGGGCATCTGACCATCTTGTAAGTGAAGCTCTGTATTTAGCAGATCCGGATGGAAATGGAATTGAAATCTATACAGACAGACCAGCATCCCAATGGGAATGGAATGAGCAGCAAGTGGTGATGGCCACTCAGGCTCTGGATGCAGAAAACCTTCTTGCAGAGGTAAAGGAGCAAGCCTGGAATGGGCTTCCTGCTAGAACAGTCATGGGACATATCCACTTACATGTAGCAGAACTAGCAAAAACAGAAGAGTTTTACACACAGGGACTTGGTTTTGACGTGGTAAGCCGATACGGACCACAGGCTCTCTTCATTTCTTCAGGAAAGTACCATCACCATATTGGGCTGAACACCTGGAATGGCTTGGGTGCCCCTGTACCACCTGTTAATAGTGTAGGGCTTGAATCTTTTGCTCTAGTTTTGCCGGATGAAGCGAGTTTGAATGAAACAATCGCCTCGCTGAAAGAAATTGGCGCATCTGTTGCAGAAGAAAATGGCATATCCATAACCGCAGATCCTTCGGGAAATAAAATCAGGCTGGAAACAGCTAAGTAAATTGAAAGAATAGAAGGTGAAAATAATGGGTTTATTAGATAAATTTTTTGGAAGACAAAAGAAGGAGGAAACAATCATGACAACAGAAAAAATGAATATCGGAATTATTTTAGGAAGCACAAGACAGGGACGTGTCAGCCCCCAGGTTGGCGAATGGGTAAAGGGGATTGCTGACAAACGTGAAAATGTAAATTATGAGATCGTGGATATTGCTGATTTTGAATTGCCTTTCCTAGGCACAACTGATGGTTCTGAGCCAGGGATTGCTGCCTGGAATGAAAAGCTTGCAAGCCTTGATGGTTTCGTATTTATTGTTCAGGAGTACAATCACAGTATTACAGGTGCCTTGAAAAACGCGCTTGATTTTGCACGTGAAGCATGGAACAACAAAGCTGCTGGAATCGTAAGTTATGGTTCGACGGGTGGAGCAAGGGCAGCTGAGCATTTAAGAGGGATCTGTGGTGAATTAAAAATTGCCGACGTCCGTACACATCCGACATTATCCCTATTTACAGACTTTGAGAACGGTACAGAATTCAAGCCACAAGCCCTGCACCTCGATAACATCAATGCGATGCTGGATGAGGTTGAGGCATGGAGCGGTGCACTGAAAACTTTGAGGTAAGCATTTCTTTTGACCTTTGATTAAAAACGGATTAATATCTCGAAGTAAGCTATTTTAATTTCGAGATTTATTTTTCTCGAAATAGTTTAAAATCAACAAAGAATAGGTGGGAATTACAACATGACTAAAGTTTTATATATCACAGCACACCCGCTAACTGAAGAACAATCCTTCAGTCTTGCAGCAGGAAAAGCGTTCATCGATACGTACAAAGAGCAGAACCAGAATGATGAAATCATCCATCTGGATCTATATAAGGAAAACATTCCCCACATCGACGCCGACGTATTAGGCGGATGGGGCAAGCTTCAAAAAGGTACTGAGTTCTCTGCTCTATCCGCAGAGGAACAGGCAAAGATCGGTCGTCTTGCTGAACTGGTTGACCAGTTCACAGCAGCAGACAAATTTGTTTTCGTGACGCCGCTCTGGAACTTCTCATTCCCGCCAGTCATGAAGGCATATCTGGACGCAGTGGCTGTAGCAGGCAAAACATTCAGGTATACGCAGGAAGGTCCTGTCGGCTTAATGACAGACAAAAAAGCCCTTCATATCCAGGCACGCGGAGGTTACTACTCAGAAGGACCAGCAGCGAACATGGAGATGGGAAACCGCTATATCGAAACGATAATGCATTTCTTCGGTGTACCTTCAATCGAATGCCTATACCTTGAAGGCCACAATGCAAACCCAGAAAAAGCACAAGAAATCAAAGAAAACGGAATCGCGCGTGCTAAGGATTTGGCACACACCTTCTAATGAGTAAAAAACGAAGCAGGCCGGTTCTATTACCGGCCTGCTTTTATACTATTTCAATGTAATGATAAGGTCTTCTCCAACTTCAAGGACACAATTGGTACGATCCTTGACTGGCGCGAAGGTCATAATGTATTCGTCTTGTCCGCCTTCAACTTCTCCTTTGCTGAAGATTGGATCAGCTTTTTCGCCAGCCGAGCTCAAGAAGACACCGGACTTTTTATAGTCAACACGGTAGCCGAATTCTTTATCAAACTTCCTGGCGTTGAGATATTTATGTTCTAACTTGCTCATCACTCT
This sequence comes from Mesobacillus sp., assembly GCF_047739415.1. Lineage (GTDB taxonomy): Bacteria > Bacillota > Bacilli > Bacillales > Cytobacillaceae > Mesobacillus. The sequence goes on from NZ_JBIQOE010000012.1 coordinate 3,249, forward strand.
GGTTTATAGCTAAATGATAACACCTTTCAATTAAAATCAATAATTAATTATAATTATTTTAATTAAGTAATCAATATAAATTATTAATCTCCCTATGAGTATATGAATTAGCTATTTTTGATTCCATGTGTTGGATATGAGTTGGTCGATATATTGGGGAAAGTGGTCGATATATATACAAATGTGGTCGATAAAATCAAAAATTCGCTGATATATTGCAAAATGTGGTCGATATATTTTGTTTTTCGCCAATAAAATAAAATACCTCGCTGTTAAACAGGTGATTATCAGTCAGGATCCTGAGATTAAATTTCGTGATAGTTATAGCAAGTTACCAAGTTACAAACCTGTAACACTATGTAAAATTTGAACCGTTAACTTACAAGTCTGGTTATAGAAGGAAAGCCGACGGGAATGGAATAAACTTCTAGGTTTAAAAGGAATCAAGCGTTTGCAATGGATAGAAGACTTTTCCCCTCAATGGCACTTATTGGACAATGAATATCTATGTTACAACTGCTAGCCTTATTAGTAGAGAAACAGAGCAACTCTACTGGGAGGTATGGAAAATGAGAAAAATGAAAAAAATGAAAAAAACATTGGCAACGCTAACAGCGGTGGTATCCTTATCTTTATTTTCAATGGGCGCAGCTGCTGAAGCGGCAACTTACCAGGTGAAAACAGGAGATACAATGTGGGGAATCGCCAGCAAGTATGGTGTGCCATTGACAGAATTGAAGAAAGTGAATAATAGAACTAGCACTCTACTATATCCAGGACAAAAGTTGACCATCCCGGCTGCAACAGTATCAGCAGCAGATCAGGACTTGCTTGCAAGGCTGGTCCATGCTGAAGCTAAAGGCGAGCCATATGCAGGGAAAGTAGCAGTAGCGACTGTTGTCTTGAATAGAGTAGCATGCCCGGATTTCCCTAACACATTAAAAGGAGTTGTCTATGAAAAGGCAAACGGCTACTATGCTTTCACTCCTGTAAAAAATGGCGCGATCAATAAGCCGGCAGATGCAGAAGCCAAGAAAGCTGTGAAAGAAGCGCTAGCATTCAGAGGGCAAGGAAGCGGCTCATTGTTCTTCTTTAACCCTAAAACAGCAGTAAGTAAATGGGTGTTTTCAAGAGAAGTGACCGTAACAATTGGAAATCATAGATTTGCTAAGTAACCTTAACAAAAGGTCACCAAAGTTTCATGAACTAAACCGGAAAAAAGCCGTGCAGATTCTCAATCTGTACGGCTTTTTCTCAATTGGTTTTGCGGGGACTTTTTGCATGACACTTAAAGTAAAAAAACTTGTTAAATATTCAAATAAAACATACTATTTAATTGCAATACATAGCGAATGGAGGAATGTTTTTTGATAGTAAAATCACGTGTAGAATCCCTTGAACTGCAGATTCTGAGGATACTGAATGCCCGTATGAACTTGTCTCCGAAAGAATACAGTAACTATCTCTACCTGGAAAAAGGTTATGAAGGAGAAGTAATTTTTGATCGCAAGATGGAGGAGATTGAAAAAGGCTTCTTGGTTATGAATGATCTACTCCTTGAACATGGAAATACCAAATTTCAAATCGATTCCCTATTCATCTCCAGGATCATCCATTTGTTTGAAGTAAAGTATTTCGAAGGCGATTATTATACTGAAGGGGATAGGTGGTATACAAACAATGGAGTAGAAATCAAGAATCCTCTACATCAAATGGAAAGAGCAGAGTCTCTCCTTCGAAGGTTGGTACGAGACCTTGGATTCAACATTAATATTGAATCAACTCTAGTCTTCGTGAACCCGAACTTTTACCTCTATCAAGCTCCGCGTAATTTACCAATTATCTTTCCTAACCAGATTCCAAGACTTCTTCATAATCTGCATAAACAAATTACCCCAATAAAAAATACTCATACAAATCTATCAGATAGGCTGCTTTCCCTGCATTCCCACGATTCACCGTATAAGAGGCTCCCTGAATATAATTTCGAGAAATTGAAGAAGGGAATAGCCTGTTCTCATTGTCATACATTGAATACCATAGTCACGAGAAAAACATTAATATGCAATAATTGCGGGAAGCGGGAAAATATTCATGAAGCAGTATTAAGAAGTGTTAGGGATATCCTATTACTTTTTCCGGAAGAAGCATTAACAGTCAATATGGTTCATGAATGGTGCAATTCTATTAAAACCAAAAAGCCCATTAGAAACACTCTTTTAGAAAACTTTACATTGATCGGCGCTGGCCGTTCGGCACACTATATAACTAAAGATGAATAACGGAGCATGGCTAATAGGGTACCATGGAGAACAAGATATTCTTATGAGGTAAAATCCAGTTACAAAAGGGCACCGTTTAAGCCCAATCGTATCCTTATGAGGTAAAATCCAGTCACATAAGGGTACAGTTCAAGCCTAATCGTATCCTTATGAGGTAAAATCCAGCCACATAAGGGTACGGTTCAAGCCCAATCGTATCCTTATGAAGCCGAATCCAGTTATATAAGGGTACGGTTCAAGCCTAATCGTATCCTTATGAAGCCGAATCCAGTTATATAAGGGTACGGTTCAAGCCCAATCGTATCCTTATGAGGTAAAATCCAGCCACATAAGGGTACAGTTCAAGCCTAATCGTATCCTTATGAAGCCGAATACAGTTACATAAGGGTACATTTCAAGCCCAATCGTATCCTTATGAGGTAAAATCCAGCCACATAAGGGTACGGTTCAAGTCTACTCATATCCTAATGAAGCCGAATACAGTTACATAAGGGTACATTTCAAGGTTTAATGCGCTATCTTGCAAGTATCCTAACGATTTGATCCTCAACCTTCCTTCCTTCTCGGTCATCCAGTAGGTTATTCAGCATAATCGAAAAAATAAGAGTGTCCCCGCTAGCTGTTTTTACGTAGCCTGCTAGCGTACTTACACCTGTCAGCGTCCCTGTTTTAGCGGATACACGGTCCTTCAGGTGCTCTTCTTTCAGCCTATTGCGCATTGTTCCACCGGCCATTCTGAGCTCATCTCCGGCAACTGGAAGTGAATGCTGGAAAGCAGGGGACCATTTCTCACTCTGAACAAGATATAGTAACTTTGAGATTTCATTCGCTGGAATGAGATTGGCATGAGAGATTCCAGATCCGTCTCGCAACACAAGCTGGCTAGTGTCAATCCCAATTCTGGAAAGCTCTGCATCCATGACCTCAAGTCCTTTTTCCCAGCTGCCTTCACCCTGAACGACCTTACCCATCTCCTTTACCAGTACTTCAGCGTGTCCGTTATTGCTTAATTTCATGAAGGGTATCATCAGGTCTGCAAGCGGCATTGATTTATGAGAAACTATCCTGGTCATTGTCTCCGTCGCACGTCCTTTTATAATTTTCCCAACAACTTTTATCCCATGGTCTTCTAATGACTTTTTAAAAAGACTTCCTGCATAAAGGGAAGGCTCCCAGACGGCAACCCATTCTCTTGCTTTATGAGCGGAGACCGGGATTGTTCCCCTTACTGAAATGCTATTCGACCCATGCTCTCGTTCAATTATTATGTCATGTTCTCCCTCGGAATCTACAGTTACCGTTTCATTTAAGATTTTTACATAATCGGTTTCAGGCTCAAGTAAAAGATTTGCTGCTTTTCCTTTCTTTCCTGGTAAAATATTGACAATAACAGTGCCTGCATCATAATCCTGATTCGGCGAAGCAGTAAGGGCGGAAACCTGGGCGCCATAATATTGATGCTCATCATTCCAGGTTAAATCTTCAGAATAACGGACATCATCATACCAGCTATCATCAGCCACTAAATCGCCGGCCACCTCCTTGATTCCTTTACTCTTAAGTCTCTTTGCCATCTCATCAAAGTCTGCCGGAAGCAAGGTCGGATCACCCATTCCTTTTAGATAAAGGTCACCAGCAAGCGTTCCGCCGTCAATTTTTCCATCTGCCAATACTTCAGTTGTAAAGCGGTATTCTTCCCCTAAAACCGAAAACGCCGCAGCAGCTGTAAACATTTTCAGCACAGAGGCAGGCTGCAACCGAGTATCACCAATATGCTCGTACAAAAGCCTTCCATCTTTCGCAGACCTGATGCTGACACCAGCCAAAGCTCCATCAAGTACCGTTTCATTTGCTAACAGTTTACTGATTTCTGATGAGAGCTTCCCGCTAGGTTCAACTGCCTTAGCCGGCGGTTCTTCAGTATGAAAAAACGGAATGATGGCTAAGATGGTAACAAGTGAAAATATGATGATTGCTGTAGTTTTTTGTTTCAATTTTTTGTTCATTCCTTTCATGTATCAACTGTATTCGACAGGAAATTTCCCAATAACCAACTAGTAGAGTCTATGATAATGTTTTAAATAATATAAGGTTCAGGAGGGAAAAAATGTACCGATACTTTTTGAATACCTTACTCATTCTAGCCATCGGAGCAGGATTTTACTTCTATGTTCAACTGATTTTTTCAAAGGTGACAGATCCTCTTTACGGAACATTGGCGCTTCTAGCAGGCAGCATGTTTGCGGCAGGGATTTCAAGAGAGCTTCTGTTACTCTCACAATCCAGGAGAGAGAACAGTCAAATTTAAGACCTAATGTACTACACCCTAATTCATGGGGTGTATTTTTGTTTTTTAAAAGAATAAATAGCTTTTATGATAGGTACTATTAGGGGGTATGATAAAATAAGTTTAAAAGATAAAAGGGGGTTTTTAGATGGACATTTTAGAGCCCGAAGTGAACCCATCTGAATGTGGTGACAGCTGTTGCTCATCAGAACGAAAGAGCCATCACTCTGAAAAAACGAAAAAGAATCTTGTGACGAGATTGAATCGGATAGAAGGACAAATTCGCGGCATCAAAGGCCTGATTGAGAGAGATACATATTGCGACGATGTCATCACGCAAATTTCCGCAACACAGGCTGCCTTGAACAGTGTGGCTAAACTTCTGCTCGAAGGCCATATGAAATCATGCATCGTCGAACGAATTCAGGATGGCGATAATGAAGTCATTGATGAGCTGTTGACAACGATTGAGAAGTTGATGAAAAAATAAAAGGTTGTATTGTTTTTCATTTAACCTAATGTTCTGTATAATGACTCTAACTTAATACATTCCTTCGGGGTCGGGTGAAATTCCCAACCGGCGGTGATGAAGCGATGCTTCTTAGTCCGTGACCCGGTTAACATTTGTTAAACGGTGGATCTGGTGAAACTCCAGGGCCGACAGTTAAAGTCTGGATGGGAGAAGGAAAAAAACGAGGATTTAACGAAGCGGGATAAGTATGCCCTTTTTAGACCCTCTAGTTTGCCATTGCCTTTTTTGGGACCCCGAAGCAATTTTGTTTCGGGGTTCTTTTATTTTTACATTGCCCGAGGGAAAAATTAGAAAGGAGGGATTAATGTGAACGATCAGGACTATATGGCACTAGCCATCAATCTCGCCAGTGCAACCGAAGGACAGACCTCCCCAAATCCCCAGGTTGGTGCTGTTCTTGTAAAAGACGGCCGGATCATTGGGATGGGTGCCCATTTGAAGGCTGGAGAGCACCATGCTGAAGTACACGCAATCTCCATGGCAGGTGAAAAAGCCAAAGGTGCCACACTATATGTGACTCTTGAGCCATGCAGTCATTTCGGGAAGACGCCGCCATGTTCAAATTTGGTTATAGAGTCAGGAATCAAGAAAGTTTTTGTCGCCTCGGTCGATCCGAATCCGCTTGTCGGCGGGGCAGGAGTGAAAAAGATGCTAGAGGCAGGCTTAGATGTCCAGGTTGGGTTAATGGAGGAAGAAGCAAAAGCCCTGAATAAAGTATTTTTTCATTACATAAGCACTGGCTTGCCCTATGTTACGTTGAAGTCAGCCACCAGCCTTGATGGAAAAATCGCTACTGTGACTGGTGAGAGCCAGTGGATTACAGGTGAAGAGGCAAGAAAGGATGTCCATCAGTTTCGCCATACACATGACGCGATACTGGTTGGCGTCAACACCGTCATCAAAGACAATCCTAGCCTGACGACAAGGCTTGAAGCTGGCGGGAAAAATCCGGTGAGGGTCGTTCTGGACAGCGCACTTCGCACCCCTCTGGATTCAAGAATCATAAATGACAGGGCTGCACAAACCATTATCGTGACCGGAGCACGGGCAGAGCCTGAAAGAATAAAGCAATTTACTAAGTTAGGCATAGAGATTATCGGGTTAGAAACCGAGAAAGTCGGGATTCATGACATGCTGAAAAAACTGGGAGACCGAGGCATCAATTCTGTCTTCGTAGAAGGCGGAGCTGAGGTCCATGGCAGCTTTTTAAAAGAAAAGGCCTTTCAGCAAGTGATCACGTATATTGCTCCAAAGCTGCTCGGCGGGAAAAATGCTCCGGCTGCCTACGGAGGCGAAGGCATTGCCCGGCTTGAGGATACAGTTTCTTTAAAAATCATAGATGTAAAACAAATTGGCCAGGATATCCGAGTCATTGCCGAGCCGGTTTAGAAGGAGGTTTGTATGTTTACGGGGATCATTGAAGAAATCGGGACGGTCGCCAATATTCAGCATAGAGGCGAATCATTTGTCCTTACCATTGACGCAAGGAAAGTCCTTACAGATGTCCATCTTGGAGACAGCATTGCTGTTAACGGAGTATGCCTGACCGTCACTTCCTTTACCGAGAACAGATTTACAGTTGATGTCATGCCGGAAACGGTCAAAGCTTCCAGTCTGAAGACGGTAAAAAGAGGATCGAAGGTGAATCTGGAAAGAGCGATGGCAGCGGGTGGCCGGTTCGGCGGACACTTTGTCGCCGGCCATGTGGATGGAGTCGGGGTCATCAAAGGAAAGAATCAAATAGAAAATGCCGTTTACTATGAAATTCAAGTAGAGCCTGAATTATTGAAATATGTCATCATGAAAGGTTCTGTCGCTGTTGATGGTACAAGCCTGACTGTTTTCGGGATTTCAGAAGACAGCCTGACTCTATCGTTGATTCCGCTCACCTTAAAAGATACAGTCTTAGGGTTCAAGGAAAAAGGGGACATCGTCAATATTGAATGTGACATGATTGGCAAGTATGTGGGGCACTTTTTGAGCAACCAGTTTCCGTCAGCACCAAAACGAGGGAACAATATTACAGCCCAATTCTTAGAGGATAACGGGTTTATGTGAGGGTGATGAAAATGTTTGATCCAATTGAAGAGGCTATATATGAACTCATGCAGGGAAATGTAGTCATTGTTTGTGACGATGAAGACCGTGAGAATGAAGGAGACTTCATCGCTCTGGCAGAGAAGGCAACACCAGATGTCATCAATTTTATGGCAACACACGGTCGGGGATTGATTTGTGTACCAATTGAACAGGATTTAGCCCAGAAGCTAGATTTAATGCCGATGGTATCACGGAATACGGATCCACACGGTACGGCTTTTACCGTCAGCATCGACCATAAGTATTCAACAACCGGGATATCCGCTTTCGAACGCTCGGCCACTGTATTAAGCATGCTTGACCCGGAATCAAAGGCCGCTGATTTTAAAAGGCCTGGACATATTTTTCCGCTTGTTGCCAAAAAAGGCGGAGTACTAAGGAGAGCTGGCCATACGGAGGCGGCGGTTGATCTCGCTAAATTAAGCGGTGCCAAGCCTGCCGGGGTCATCTGCGAAATCATGAATGAAGATGGCACGATGGCTCGAGTCCCAGAGCTGCGCAAAATTGCAGACCAGTTCGATTTGAAAATGATTACGATAAAAGATCTCATTCAATATCGCAATCGGAAGGACCAGCTGATCAACAGAGAAGTTGAAATCAATCTTCCTACTGAGTTTGGAATCTTCAAGGCAGTCGGTTATTCAAATGTAGTAGATGACAAAGAGCACATTGCCCTAGTAAAAGGAGAAATCGATCCGGACGAGCCGGTGCTTGTCAGAGTCCATTCCGAATGTTTGACAGGAGATGTGTTCGGTTCCTTCCGCTGTGATTGCGGCCCGCAGCTGCATGCGGCATTGAGCCAGATAAACAAAGAAGGGCTCGGTGTACTATTATATATGCGCCAGGAAGGCAGAGGCATCGGCCTGATGAACAAGCTTCGCGCGTATAAACTTCAGGAAGAGGGATATGACACCGTAGAAGCCAACGAAAAGCTTGGATTCGGTGCTGACCTGCGCGAATATGGAATTGGAGCTCAGATCTTAAAAGACCTTGGCATCAAGCAAATTAAATTGCTGACCAACAATCCAAGGAAAATCAAAGGGCTTAAGGGATATGACCTGGAAGTTGTCGACCGTGTGCCGATCCAAATGCCTACAAGGGAAGAAAACGAGAATTATTTAAAAACAAAACATAGCAAATTAGGCCATTTACTTAATTTTTAAATGGAAATCAAACCATCTAATTGGAGGAATAGGACATGAACAGAACTTTTGAAGGTAATTTAGTAGGAACAGGTCTTAAAGTCGGAATCGTTGTCGGCCGTTTCAATGAATTCATTACAAGCAAGCTTTTGGGCGGCGCGCAGGACGCGTTGAAAAGACACGGGGTTGAGGAAGGCAATGTCGATGTTGCCTGGGTTCCGGGTGCGTTCGAAATTCCATTGGTCGCGCAAAAAATGGCTAAAAGTAATAAGTATGACGCGGTCATCACATTAGGCACAGTCATCCGCGGATCCACTCCACACTTCGATTATGTTTCCAATGAAACAGCAAAGGGAGTATCAGCTGCAGCGATGAATTCAGGTGTTCCGGTCATCTTTGGGGTATTGACAACAGATACCATTGAACAGGCAATCGAACGTGCTGGCACAAAAGCTGGCAACAAAGGCTGGGACGCTGCAATGTCCGCGATTGAAATGGCGAATTTGATGAAGAATATTGAAATGTAAAAGTTTTTGAAGCTGCAGGCATCCTTGTCTGCAGCTTTTTTATTGGATAAAATTAGCCCCTCGAGTCCCCAGGGCATTTCTAATTCATAATTCCACCTTTAACGCAAAAATCTTCCCCATATTTTAAAACCCTTGCCGCAGTTTGTTAATAATTTGTTCATATTTTCTGGTTAAGATGAAGACAAGTTAGAAGCGAGGAGGAAAAACCATGAACGATTTTGAACAGAGTTCGCGGTACCAGGAACCGGTGCCGGTCAAAAAATCATATACATTCAAAAGCATAATGTCCACTGTTATGGCTGGGGTAGTCGGTTCGGCGATAACACTTGCGGCGGTGAATTTTACAGAAGCTGACGCAGGAAATCAGCTGCAGCCTCAAACAGAATCAGTCACAGAAAATAATTCAAATATCGTCACGACACCAACCTCATCAAAAAGCTCTGGATCGATTGCTGATATCATTGAAACTTCTTCGAAATCAATTGTCGGCATCACCAATATTCAATCGCAAAGCAATCCATTTGCGCAAAGCCAGGGAAATGTTGAGAGCGGGTCTGGTTCTGGGGTTATTTTTAAGAAAGAAGGAAGCAGTGCTTTCATCGTCACGAACAATCACGTCATTGAAGGTGCTTCTAAGGTTGAAGTCTCCCTGTACAATGGAGAGAAAGTTGATGCAGAAGTTGTCGGTGCCGACGCATTGACCGATTTAGCGGTTGTAAAAATTGATGCAGCTAAAGCAGCGGATGTCATCGAATTTGGTGATTCTTCTGTATTAAGGGCTGGCGACCAGGTCCTGGCTATCGGCAACCCGCTTGGCCTGGACTTATCGCGGACTGTGACTCAGGGAATCGTTAGTGCCGTAGACCGTTCAATCTCTGTGCCAACCTCTGCCGGCGAATGGGAAATGAACGTGATCCAGACAGACGCCGCAATCAATCCGGGCAACAGCGGCGGCGCGTTAATCAATACGGATGGAAAAGTGATTGGCATCAACAGCTTGAAAATATCGCAAAATGGCGTTGAAGGCCTCGGGTTTGCGATCCCGAGCAATGAAGCTTTGCCAATCGTAAACCAACTGATTGAAAAAGGAAAAGTAGAACGACCTTATTTAGGTGTAAGCCTTGCTGATCTGGCGCAAATTCCAGATATGTACCTCGAAAACCTGCCAGAGAGCGTGGACTCTGGGACGATGGTTACCTATGTTGACCCTAATTCCGCGGCTGCTGCCGCAGGACTCCAGGAACAGGATGTCATCGTGGGGATCAATGATGAAAAAATAGGCAATGCAAGTGATCTAAGAAGATATATGTATACGAAACTTCAAACTGGCGACAATGCCGAATTAAAAATATACCGTGACGGCAAGCAACAAACCTTACAGGTAGCATTGTCTGCTGCTAATGCAGAATAAATGGAGGAAAATAATGATTTCTTTTATGAAAAATAATAAACTCTTAATGATATTTACAGCGGTTTTCTTAGGGATTATCCTAATTTTTGCAACAGCTTTTACAAAAACAGAAACTGCAGCGAGCATCGATGAGGAGAAAATCACGAAGGAAGAATTGAACACGAAATTAACGGAAATGTATGGTGCCGATATGTTGGATACTTTGATCACAAACAAAGTGATTGAAATGGAAGCTTCAAAAGAAAAGGTAAAAGTAACGGGGAATGAGATCGATGAAGAGTTAACAAAATTGCAGGAATCATATGGCGGTGAAGAAGCATTTGCTTCGGAACTTGAGCAAAAGCAGGTATCAATGGACAGAATCAGGAAGGACATCGAAATATATCTGCTCGCGGAAAAAATGATTCAACCTTCCGTTGATGTGACTGAAGAGGAAATGAAAACATACTTCGAGGAGAATAAAGATTCTTTTGACCAAAAGGAACAGGTTAAGGCGAGCCATATATTGGTGGAAGATGAAGCAACGGCTAAGAAAGTCAAGGAAGAGCTTGAGAATGGAAAAGACTTTGCTGAATTGGCAAAAGAATATTCAACAGACTCATCCAATTCGGCTAACGGTGGAGACCTTGGATATTTCGGAAAGGGGGAAATGGCCGAGGAATTCGAGAAGGCAGCATTCGCATTGGAAGTCGATGCAATCAGTGAGCCAGTAAAAACAGAGTTTGGCTACCATATTATCAAGCTTATTGATAAAAAAGCAGCGAAGGCCGCAGAGTTTGATGATCATAAGGAAGATATTAAAGAGTTGTTAGTTGACCAAAAAATCCAGGCTGAGTATCCAAACTGGCTGGAGGAGAAAAAAGCGGAATATGAAATAAAAAATTATCTATAGTTAGTTATTGAGCCTCTGCAGCATTTTGCAGAGGTTTTTTTAATGAAAAATGTAACCAATTATAAAAATTCTAAAATTATTTAGTTGCAGGTCAAGTTTCCTTTACGATAAAATGTTGACCAAAGGCAACTTTTTAATTCGAACGCATATATTGTTTTTTAGTAAAAGGAATCCTGCACCCTAAAAGTTGACCAAAGGAAACATTTTAGTGTTCGGCCATAATTTGGTCATAAAAATGCCCAAAAGTTTTGTGCGTGAAACAAATTTCGTTTTGTGGCATAAATTAAGAATTATTTTTTTCTTTTTATGAAATTCGACGGGCAGGCTCAAAATTGATATTCAAAGGAGAATAAAAATGACAGAGGAAATTTTATTCGCATTTGGTTTGACATTGTTTGCAGGTCTTGCCACTGGGATCGGCAGTATTCTTGCCTTTTTTACATCGCGGACCAATACAAAATTTCTTTCGATAGCACTTGGGTTTTCAGCAGGTGTGATGATTTATGTGTCGATGATTGAAATCTTTGTCAAAGCGAAGGATTCTCTCGTTTCTGCGATGGGCGTACAATTAGGCAACTGGGCAACGGTCGGCGGTTTTTTCGCGGGTATCCTGTTAATTGCCTTGATCGATAAGTTCATACCAAAGCAGGGAAATCCTCATGAACTGAAAAAAGTCGAGGATATGAATGCTCCTTCAAAAGCTTCAAATGACGCTGCTCTGCTGAAAATGGGAACATTTACAGCTCTCGCGATCGGGATACACAATTTCCCTGAAGGGATCGCAACCTTCACATCGGCCATCCAGGACCCGGCTTTGGGTGTGGCAATTGCCATCGCGATTGCCATCCACAACGTTCCTGAGGGAATCGCCGTTTCCGTACCAGTCTATTTTGCGACTGGCGATAAGAAGAAAGCCTTTAAACTATCATTTCTGTCAGGTCTTTCCGAACCGATTGGCGCACTTGCAGCATATCTATTCTTAATGCCATTCCTGAATGACATTATGTTTGGCGTCATTTTCGCAGCTGTAGCTGGCATCATGGTATTCATCTCACTAGATGAATTACTGCCGGCGGCAAAAAAATACGATGAATCACATCTAGCTATTTACGGTTTAATTGCCGGGATGGCAGTAATGGCCGTCAGTCTCCTGCTATTTATATAAGGTGTAATTTCCTGCACGAAAGAGTGACCTGTAAAAAAATGGTCACTTTTTTTGGTTCTTTGGATATTGGGAAAATTCAAAACAGTTCTTTGTACATATGATTTTTTTGTAAACGTGTAAATCATCCTGATTCGAAAGACTCAAAAATGAATAGTTTAGCATATTGATATTATCAGAATATTTTAAATATAATAGAGCCCGTAAAACCGGCAACACCAAAAAATGCAGAGGAGTGGTTGAATGAAAAAGAAGAAAGTACTAGGAGCCGCACTATTAAGCATAACAATGGGGTTATCTATGTTTACGGCGGGGGCATTTGGCCAGGCACCTGAGGCACAGGATTCATATCGGGTATTAATCCAGGGTCCGACAGCTGAAAAAGCGAAGGCTAAGGATCAATACGGTGCAAGATGGGATTTTGGAACAAATGGTTTTACAACAACGGTAAATGCGAAGCAATATCAGGCACTACTTCATAATAAGAATTTAAATGTGGAAACAGTTTCTCAGGTGAAGCTGGAAGCAAAGCCAGGCTCAGGCGCTCAAGCTGCGCCATCTGACCGTACACCATGGGGGATGGAAGCAATCTATAATGACAGCAGCCTTCAGGCAACATCCGGCGGCAACGGTGTTAAGGTAGCGGTCCTTGATACAGGAGTAAATGTTGCTCATACCGATTTAGCTGGCAGCGATGAACAATGTAAGGACTTTACTAATCGCCGGACACCATTAGTAAATGGTTCTTGTACAGATAAGAATGGTCACGGTACTCACGTTGCCGGCACCGTCTTGGCACACGGAGGATCTGGAAATGGAATTTATGGTGTAGCTCCTGAAGCGGAACTGTGGGCATATAAGGTTTTGAATGACCAGGGCTCAGGCTATTCGGATGACATCGCTGGTGCGATTCAGCATGCTGCAGATGAAGCAGTTCGCACAGGCTCGAATGTTGTCATTTCAATGTCACTTGGATCAAGCAGCAAGAGCACGCTGATTGCTGATGCTGTTGATTATGCATATGGAAAAGGTGTCCTCGTCGTGGCAGCGGCTGGAAACAGCGGACCGAGTGCCAATACCATTGGTTATCCAGGTGCGTTGAAAAATGCAGTCGCAGTCGCAGCTCTTGAGGATGTGCAGGAAAACGGTACATACCGTGTCGCAGACTTCTCTTCCCGCGGAAACCCCCTGACTGACGGTGACTATGTGATCGGTGAGCTCGATGTGGAAGTATCCGCTCCAGGAAGAGCAATCGAATCAACCTGGTATGACGGTTCATACAACACAATTAGCGGAACATCAATGGCAACTCCGCACGTTTCCGGATTGGCAGCGAAAATCTGGGCAGCAAATCCAAGCATGAGCCATACACAACTTCGCGCGGAACTCCAGAACCGAGCAAAAGCGAACGATATCCTTGGCGGATCAGGAGCAGCATCTGGTGATGACTATGCATCAGGCTTCGGATTCCCGCGTGTGAAGTAAATATTGAATGAAAAACCGCTTAATCAGAGAACTTGATTAAGCGGTTTTTTTGTTCTTCGCGAACTGGAAAAAAACGCTCGGAATTTCCAGTTCGCCAATATAATTCGATTTTCGCCAATAAGTATGTGGATATCGCCAATAAATAAATTTTTTCGCCAATAAAAATTGAAAATCGCCAATAAAGTTGTGAAAATCGCCAGTAAAATGATTCAGGAATGAAAAAGCATGGAATTTTACAATGAAGATTGGTCATTATCATGCTTGTTAAGTGGCATCGTTGCGATATATAACTAAAAGTTAAAATTTTTATAGCGACTTTTCTTTTTTTATAGCGAGTTTCAACCTTTTATAGCGACTTTTTTATTTTTATAGCGAGTTTCGACTTTTTATAGCGAATTGGAAATTTCTCGCGATTTTTTCCAGTTGCAAAATAGGGAATCGGTTTAAAACTTCCTCTTACTATAAAAATTCTCTGTAAAATAAGGCTCATGCTTCGGACCGAACGCGACTCCGACACCGAGCAACTTGAAATCAGATTTCAGTATATTTTCGCGGTGTCCGAGTGAGTTCATCAAGCCTTCGTGGGCGAAAATGCTGCTGAATTGTCCATAGGCCAGATTCTCCCCGGCGACGGAAAACGCAATATCATCCTCTTCCATCCTGTCAAAAGGCGACTGTCCTTCGGGGTTCGTGTGACTGAAATATGAGTTTTCCGCCATATCGGCACTGTGCTTGCGGGCAGTTACCTTGACCTGATCGTCCCACTCAAGAACACCCAACCCGTGAACAAGCCTAGAAGCATTAGTCAAATCGAAGAGCTGATATTCAAAACCTTCCTTCAATGCCTCACTAGCCTCAGTATAAAAGCCTGCCTTGCTTTGTTCCAGTTTTTCGCTGACAATCTGGATTGCCGTCACAGTGTTATTCTTATGTTTATCATAAAAAACAGTCACATAGCTGTCATCCAAATTATAGACGTCATATTCCTGATCTTTTTGGAACTGGTAATAGACAAGTCCCTTCCTAATCTCGCTAAGCGGCTCGCCAAGCGTCTGACGGACTGTATCTTTTGGAGCACCATACTTGATTCCATTTTTAGCCGCAATCAAATCCTGGTTTGAGTACAATGCATTCACAATCCCATCTTTGCTGTATGAAACCATGATAAAGTTTTGGAAATTCTCGTGATAGGCATGCCATTCAGTTCCGTACTCGTTCACGGAAACACGTTTCGGTGCGCCAAGCTGAGCTTCTACATCACCCTTTGTATCACCAATGCCAATATTATGGATGGTGAATGTTTTCTCAGAAGGGGTTTCCAGCTCTGGTTTAGCCACTTTAGGCAAAAGGTTTTGCTCACCCTGAGTCAATTCTTCCTTTTTCTCATTTAGCTGCCATATCAGCTGATTTATCCCGCTGTTCACCGTTTCCAATGCTTTGCTGAGTTCAGGATTTTCTTTTAACTTATCTATTTCAGTATTTAAACTTTGAAGATCTTTTTCATTCGTTAAAAATGGCCATGCAAAGTAAAGCAGTGCCCCAAAAATTAAGAGGGAAAATAAACGTCTCAAGAGTTTTCTCACCATCCTTAGTTCCTTATCACCAATATACCCATTAATACTTGATTAAAAAAGCATACTAGCTTGGTGACAGGGCAAACTTTGTTTAGTAAAACTATCCAAACTTAAAATATGTGAAATAATTCACATAATGTTCATAACTCTGCTGATCATAACTTATGATTCAGTAGTATTATTACTATCTCGATAGTGTTTATTTTGCCAGGAGGTTTTATAGTGAAAAAAATGTTGCAAATCATCATTGGATTAGGACTTATTCTGACACCTTTTTATACAAATGCTCACGTAAAATGGTTTACCGAGGTGGCACCAAAAAAAGAATCGATTGAGAATATACTTTCACCGCTTTTCATGGGGCTTGCCTTACTGGCGGCATTTGTTCTCGCTTCATTGACTATAATTATTCCAAAAATGGCTCAAATGCAGCTAATCAAAAAGTGGGATGATTACCTTTCAGGCTTCCGGAAATATTCCAGGTATTTATTGAAATACGGAACGGCAGTCGCTTTGATTATCCAAGTCACAAACGGTACCTTGTTTGCACCGGAGTTCCAGTTGGACAGCACCTTGATGACGGTTTTAGCGTGGATCACGATTGGCCTCCTCCTTGTTCCGCACCATATCGCAACAAAATTAGGGGCAGCCATTTTACTGATCCTATTCATCATGGTCACTGTAAAGCATGGTATTTTTTATATGCTTGATTACGGTTTTTATGTGGCTATCATCGGCGTGCTGCTTGTCGGCAGCACTAAGCTTGAAAACGTTGGCTTCCCATTTTTATATTTGGGGACAGGACTTTCATTATGCTGGGTCGCCGTAGAAAAATGGGTATACCCGACCATGTCTCTGGATATCGTCGCAAACCACCAGGTGCCTACTTTCGGCTTTGTACCAGGAGCCTTCATCGTAATGGCGGCTTTTGTTGAATTCGTAGTCGGCTATTTGCTTGTAGTCGGTATTCTGAATCGAGTGCTAGGTTTCGTTGTCACAACCATCTTTATTTTAACGACCATGTTATTCGGCTCTACAGAAATCATCGGCCATTTCATGATCCATATTGTCTTGGTCATCTTCATCATCGAAGGCGTATCCTTCTATAATCCGCCAATCAAAATGCACAAAACAAGAGTGGACCAATTCATCTTTATATTCTTGAACTTCATTTTCGTCTTATCGACCTTTGTGTTGATTTATTATCGTTTTGCTTAAACAGCCTTCAATAGGGGCTGTTTTTTTCTTTTTAGAATTATCAGACCTTTTGTTGACGCTTGCTTCTGTTCTTGTTACGATTTCTCTAGTTGCAAATGGAATGGGAGAGATGACGATGAAGCCTTATTCTTTTCAACCTGATGCGGAATATGCCGCACAGCTTGACCGTGAAGATCTATTAGCCCGTTACCGGGATGAATTTTACCTGAAACCTGATTCAATCTATCTCGATGGAAACTCGCTTGGTCTTCTATCCAAGAGGGCTGAGCAAACATTGCTTGAATCATTGGCCGACTGGCGTGAGCGTGGGATCGATGGCTGGATGGAAGGCAACCACCCTTGGTTCTATTTATCTGAAAGACTAGGAGAATTGACAGCTCCGCTCGTTGGTGCTGCTCCTGAGGAGGTTATTGTAAGCGGATCCACAACGGTCAATTTGCATCAGCTGGTGGCTACTTTTTATAAGCCGGAGGGGAAGAGGACAAAGATTCTTGCCGATGAATTGAATTTCCCTTCTGATATCTATGCGCTTCAAAGCCAGCTGCGAATCCATGGCTATGATCCAGATACGCATCTGATTAGGGTGAAAAGCAGGGATGGCAGGTTCTTGGATGAGGACGATATCATTGAGGCGATGACAGAAGAAATTGCGCTTGTCGTGCTGCCGACTGTGCTGTACCGCAGTGGGCAAATCCTCGATATGGAGCGGCTGACAAGGGCGGCTCACGACCGGGGGATCCTGATTGGTTTCGATGGCTGCCATTCAATTGGAGCGATTCCGCATGCCTTCTCTGATTGGGGAGTCGACTTTGCCTACTGGTGCAATTATAAGCATTTGAATGGCGGGCCAGGAGCAGTCGCAGGTCTTTATGTGAACTCGAGCCATTTCGGCGCGAAGCCTGGACTTGCAGGCTGGTTTGGTTCTCGGAAAGACAAGCAGTTTGATATGGAGCATGTACTGACACCAGCGGAGACTGCCGGTGCCTACCAGATTGGAACACCACATGTATTGAGCCTCGCACCTTTACTTGGCTCATTGGAAATGTTCGCAGAGGCTGGAATTGAGAATATCCGTGAAAAATCATTGAGGATCAACGGTTATTTAATGGACTTAATTGAGCATGAGCTGCCAGATGCCGGGTTTAAAATCGGCAGTCCTGTAGAGGATTTCAGACGTGGCGGCCATGTCAGTCTTGAGCATAAAGAAGCGGCAAGGATATGCAAGGCGTTAAAGGAAAAAGGAATCATACCTGATTTCCGCGCTCCGAACATTGTCCGGCTGGCACCTGTGGCTCTTTACACTTCTTACACGGACGTCTGGAATTCTGTCCAGATTTTAAAAGAAATAATGGGTAAAAAATTATACGAGAAATTCAGTAATGAGCGCGAAGTTGTGGCGTAAGGGGGAGGAACCTGGCATGAAGGAAGAACAAAAAACTTCACATGAAATTCATACCGATTTTTCAAAAGAGCTGTCTTACGGAAGTTATCTGCAGTTGGATAATATCTTATCGAGCCAGCACCGCTTGTCTGATCACCATGATGAAATGTTATTCATCATCATCCACCAGGCTAGCGAGCTATGGATGAAGCTGATTTTACATGAAGTAAGCGCGGCGATTGACTGCATCCGCAAAAATGACCTGGAGCCATCTTTCAAGATGCTGTCGAGGGTTTCAAGGATCCAGCAGCAGCTGATTCAGTCGTGGAGTGTGCTATCGACGCTGACTCCGGCTGAATATATGGAATTCCGTGACAAGCTTGGCCATTCATCCGGTTTTCAATCCTATCAGAACCGTTTGATTGAATTTGCTTTGGGGCAAAAACAAGCCCACGTTTTATCTGTCTATAAACACGATGCCGACCTGTATAAAAAGATGGAGGACGCGCTGCACGAACGGTCGATTTATGATGCGGCGATCAGTGCGATGGCGATGCGTGGCCTGCCGATAGATGATGCGGCCTTAAATCGTGATTGGTCCGCACCGTACGAACCAAATGCCAGTGTCGAGGAAGCATGGCTGACGGTGTACCGTAACGTCGATCAATATTGGGACTTGTATGAGCTTGCGGAAAAGCTTGTCGATATCGGCAGCCAGCAGCAGCTTTGGCGTTTCAATCATATGAGTACTGTTGAACGGATTATCGGCCACAAAACTGGAACAGGCGGTTCCGCCGGTGTATCCTATTTGAAAAAGGTCGTAGACCACCGATTTTTCCCTGAGCTATGGAGCCTGAGGACGAAGCTATAAAATAAGGGCTGATTTCGTAGAGATTTTTGTTAAAATCCTAAAGCCGATTTTAACGTGTATAAAGCCATTTTGCTGATCGGTATTAAGTTTGCATGCTCTTTTCTCATTATAAAGGAGTCAAGTATGCAAAGAAAAAGTGTCAATCAATCCTATTTTGTAGTCAATAGCAACAAAGTTGGAGAAAAGAGCTTAAAAGAAAGAAGGAAACAGTATGGGAAATTGGATTGATATTTCGCAAGTTTTACATGATAACATTCCTGTTTGGCCTGGCGACACGCCATTTCATTATGAAGTGAGCTGGGGAATGGAAGAAAGCGGCTCTGTGAATGTCGGACAGGTAACGATGAGCACGCATACCGGCACACATATCGATGCACCTTTTCATTTCGAAAACGATGGAAAAAAAGTGATCGATCTCGATTTTAACCTTTATATCGGCCCTGCAAAGGTCATCCACTTGCAAAATCCAGCCCGTATCGGAGTTAAGGAAGTAGAATCTTTGGATTTGCAGGGGGTCAAGCGTTTGGTGATCCGTACGGACGCATGGCAGGATAAGTCTGTGTTTCCGGAGTCGATTCCGCATATCGAGCCTGAATTGGCTGCTTATCTTGCTGAGCATGGAGTGCAATTGCTTGGCCTTGACTTGCCATCGGTTGACCCATTAGACAGCAAGGAACTGAGTGCACATCATGAATTGAACAACCAGGGCATTCATATTCTTGAAGGATTGGTACTCGATCAAATTGAACCAGGAGAATACGAGCTCGCAGCTCTGCCTCTGCCGCTGGAGCAGGCGGATGGCAGTCCTGTGAGAGCTGTTATTCGAAAAAAAGATTAAACTGAAGGGCTGTCTGATCATTCGATTGGGCAGCTTTTTTGTCGAAAATTTTAGATGGAATTGTATTGACCAGTGTGGTCAATGAGGGATACAATAGAATTGACCGATGTGGTCAATAAGAGTTTTTAAGGAGGGCGTTATGTCTTCAAAATTTTTAAGCCTGAATCATGAAAAGCAAGAACGAATCCTGAACGCCGCTCTAAAGGAGTTTGCCCTGAAAGGATACGAAAATGCATCCACGAATGAAATCGTCAAAACAGCAGGCATCTCGAAAGGGCTGCTTTTCCACTATTTTAATAACAAGAAAGAACTTTATCTATTTATTTATAACCACTTTGCGGATGTGGTGGTAGAAGAATTCTTTAATGAATTGGACCTGGATGAACGCGACATTTTCGAACGGATGAAAACGCTGATGATCCTGAAAAATAAACTGATGGCGAGGCATCCGGAAGTATTCGACTTCATGGTGGCAGCTTCCATGGAAACCGCGAAAGAAGTAAAGGAAATACTGAATAACACAAAAACCGAACTGATCCAGGCAAGCTACAGCCGTTTATTCGAGAATATCGACATTACCATGTTCAGGAATGGTGTCGATATCAAAAGAGCGATCAACATCATCATGTGGACGCTCCAGGGGTTCAGCAACCAGGAACTAGAAAAAGCCAAAAAGCTGAACCAGCCACATCACGACTTTGATGAAGCATTTAAAGAAGCCGAAGTGTATATCGAGATGATGAAGAAGGCTTTTTACAAGACTGTCTAAGAAAAAGAGAATGAAGAGATAAAAAGAATTAGAATCTGGGAGGGTCTGGCATGAACGTGATCGAGATTAAAAATCTGACTAAAATGTACGGCAAAGCCAGGGGAATTGAGGAAGTTAGTTTCAATGTGAAGGAAGGAGAGATTTTCGGGTTCATTGGCCCGAATGGTGCGGGAAAATCAACGACAATCAGGACGTTACTATCATTGATTTACCCAACGAGCGGCAGCGCGACGATTTTCGGAAAGGATATTATCACGGCCGCTCCGGAAATCAAAAGGGATATCGGGTACCTGCCATCTGAGGTATTTTACTATGACAATATGAAGGTTATGGATCTGCTCAAGTATTCAGCCAGCTTTTACAAAAAGGACTGCACCAAACGGATTAAAGAGCTTGCTGAAATCATGGAGCTCGACATTACGAAGAAAATCGATGACCTTTCGCTTGGTAATAAAAAGAAGGTTGGCATCGTCCAGGGGTTACTTCACGAACCGAAGTTGATCATTCTTGATGAACCGACGAGCGGTCTCGATCCGCTCATGCAGCAGAAGTTCTTTGACCTTCTTGAAAAAGAAATCAAGAAAGGCGCGACGATCCTGTTTTCTTCCCACATTCTCAGTGAGGTGCAGAGGCTTTGTGACAGGGTTGCGATCATTAAGGACGGCCGGATTGTCACTGTCGAGAAAATCAGCACGCTAAAAGAAAACACATACAAGAAATTCAAAATTGAAACCAATTCCGTAATCGATAAAAATATTTTCAATATCGACGGTGTGAACCAGCTTGAGCAGGACGGCGGAACGGTCAGCTTCCTCTTCAGGGGCAACATCAACTCCATCATGAAAAAAATCGCCGAAATTGAGATTGCGAACCTCTGGGTGGAGGAGCCTGACCTAGAAGAGATTTTCATGCATTACTATGAAAAGGAGGAATAGAACATGAATATATTCCTTCATGAACTGAAGGCATACCGAAAGTCGACTATTATCTGGACCTTGTCGTTGGTGGCGATGGTTGTCTTGTTTTTATCAATGTTTCCTTCCTTTTCAAAGGATGCAGAAGAGTTCAAGAAGCTGCTTGAAGGCTTCCCGGTTGAATTGAGGAAAGCGATTGGATTGTCGGTGGACAGCATCGCGACATTGATTGGATTTTTTTCATACGCATTCCTTTACCTGAAGCTAGCCGGCGCCATCCAGGCTATGAATCTTGGCACTTCGATACTATCAAAGGAAACGAGAGAAAAGACAGCTGACTTCCTGCTCACTAAGCCAGTGACAAGAGCTCAGGTAGTCACTTCTAAACTGTTGGCAGCGCTGGTCTCGCTGGTGATCACCAACATCGTTTTTATCGCAGCGACTTTCGTGATGGCATCATTCGTGGCAGAGGATGATTTTAACAGAGAAGCTTTATTCTTGATTGCTATTTCCCTGTTTTTCATACAGCTTATGTTCATGGCACTGGGAATTATCGTTTCTGTGATCGCCCCAAGAATTAAATCGGTGATTTCTGTTTCACTAGGCACTGTTTTTGGATTTTTCATGCTTGGGATGATCAGTTCGACGACTGAAGATGAAGCTTTACGTTATTTGACGCCGTTCAATTATTTTGACTCCACTTACATCACGCAACATTCAAGCTACGAAACTTCATTTGTCATAGCCGGGGTAATTTTTATCATCGCTGCGATCTCGGCCAGCTATTATTTTTATGCAAAAAAAGATGTCCATTCCGTTTAGGGAGGAGGGAAAGCTATGAATCTTTTTAAAAGGGAAATGAAAGCAAATCTCAAGTCGCTCATCATTTGGTGTATCGGTGTCATCTTCATGGTCGCCTCGGGCATGGCCAAGTACTC
>NZ_JBIQOE010000013.1:0-9327 GCF_047739415.1 Mesobacillus sp.
CATTTTGTGATTCTCTTTTCGGTTTGAACATCCAATCCACCATCCTAGGTATTATTAGTTATATTATAACAAATTAACGCGGTGAATTGATGAAGTTAAATGATAAAAATAAAGGCTGTCGAGAGTTTCTCGACAGCCTGAATGGAGAACCCACGTGGTTCTCCATTCTTATTATCTTTTTTTCTTTTTGGCAGGGTCGGCTGCAGCACCAGGTTTTGCTTTCGCTTCCAACGCAACTTGAACATGGTACGTTTTCTCATCAATTTCCGTCACACTCGCAACCTTACCTTTACGACCCTTGATTCTTAGATCCTCCCCAACCTCGGGCACACGCTGAAGCAATTGATTCAGCATTTCATTTTTCTGCTCATAAAAATGGACAACAAACACTTCAATCACCTTTTTCTAGAGTATTGGCTTTCCTATCACTAAGATATTGACGGGATACTAGGTTTAGAACTGATTAATAGTAGGAATTTTAGTAGGGTTGATTTATTGTGGAACGGGGAAGAATTTTTAGTGAGGAATTAAGGAAGTGCGTAACGTAGTAATGGTGTAAAGCTCTGACAGGTCCAATGTGACAAAGCGAAAAGCTGTCAAGGAAAGGTCGGAATCGTGACAGGTTCACGACCACCACGCGAAAAGCTGTCAAGAAAAAGCCGGAATTGTGACAGGTTCACGGCCACTAAGCGAAAAGCTGTCAAGAAAAACCCGGAATCGTGACAGGTTCACGACCACCACGCGAAAAGCTGTCAAGAAAAAGCCGGAATTGTGACAGGGTCGGTGCCACGAGGCGAAAAGCTGTCAAGAAAAACCCGGAATTGTGACAGGTTCACGACCACCACGCGAAAAGCTTTCAATAAAAGACCAGAATAGTGACAGGGTCGGCGCCTCCAGCTAAAAAGCTGTCAAGAAAAAGCCGAAATCGTG
Source organism: Mesobacillus sp. (assembly GCF_047739415.1). Classification (GTDB taxonomy): domain Bacteria; phylum Bacillota; class Bacilli; order Bacillales; family Cytobacillaceae; genus Mesobacillus. The sequence goes on from NZ_JBIQOE010000013.1 coordinate 931, forward strand.
ACAGGTTCACGGCCACTAAGCGAAAGGCTGTCAAAATTAAGCCAGCTCGTTTGGTCTAGAATATTCCAGTGGAAGTGAATAACCTGCTACTTAAATTTAATATGGAGGTACTAACAATGAAAACATATAAATTCCCAGAAGGTTTTTTATGGGGAGGGGCTACGGCTGCCAACCAGATTGAAGGTGGATTTAACGAAGGGAACAAAGGCTTGAATGTGGCAGATGTTCTGCCAGGGGGAAAAGCCAGATACGATATTTTAACAAAACCTGGTTTCGACTTTGAAATCAAGCCAGTTCAATACTACCCGAATCATGAGGCGATTGATTTTTACCATCGTTATGAGGAGGATATTGCCTTATTTGCAGAAATGGGTTTCAAGGCTTTCAGGATGTCAATTGCCTGGACACGGATATTCCCGAATGGCGATGAACTGGAGCCTAATGAAGAGGGACTTGCTTTTTATGATCGGGTTTTGGATGAACTACATAAGTATGGGATTGAGCCGGTTGTGACTATTTCCCATTATGAAATGCCGCTTCATTTGGTGAAAGAGTACGGCGGCTGGCGTAACCGTAAAGTGGTTACTTTCTTTGAAAGGTATTCACGAACTATTTTAACCCGTTACAAAGACAGAGTTAAGTACTGGATGACGTTCAATGAGATCAATAGCGCGCTGGTTATGCCAATCAACGGTCTGGGATTTTCGATTGAAAAAGAAGAGGATCGATACCAGCCAACCTTTCAGGCATACCACCATCAACTAGTTGCAAGCGCAATAGCAGTTAAGGTCTGCCACGAAATCATTCCCAGCTCACAAATCGGTTGTATGATACTTTTCGCCCCTGTTTATCCATTTGACAGCAATCCGGAAAATGTCCTCCACTCCCTTAAAGAAGAGCAGATCTTCAATTATTTTTGCGGGGACGTGCAGGTACGGGGAGAGTATCCTTCCTTCATGAATCGATATTTTAACGAGCACAATATTCAATTGGAGATTGAGGAAGGTGACCTTGAGTTATTGAAGGCGGGCACCGTTGATTACGTTGGATTCAGCTACTATATGTCACGTACGGAGAAAAAGGAGAAGGCAGATGATGATACTTCAGAAGGAAATATCATTGGCGGTGTTCGGAATCCTTTCCTTGATGTAAGCGATTGGGGATGGGAAATCGACCCGGTTGGCTTACGTATCAGCCTGAACAAACTATATGATCGTTATCAGATTCCTCTATTTGTCGTCGAAAACGGCCTGGGGGCCTATGACAAACTAGAAGAAGACGGCAACGTTATTGATGACTATCGAATTGACTATCTGCGCGAGCATATTAAAGCCATGGGCGAAGCCATTGAAGATGGAGTCGACTTGATGGGCTATACTAGCTGGGGATGCATCGATATGGTCAGCATGTCAACGGGCGAGTTCTCGAAAAGATACGGTTATATCTATGTGGACAAGCATGATGATGGCAGCGGAACGTTAGAACGTAAGAAGAAAAAGTCATTCTTCTGGTATAAAGATGTGATAAAAACAAACGGGGAAAAGTTATAAAAGACTTTTAAAGGGCTGCCAGCTAGGTTGGTAGCCTTTTTTTATAGAAGAAAGTCCTTAGCAATAAAAGGAAAAATGAATCAATTGTCGAATAATATCTCGTTATACACTTATCATACAGGAGGAAAACTTATGTTTCTATATAAAATAGATGAACAATTATCATTAAAACTAACAGAGGTATCGGATGCGGATCTCCTGTTCGAACTGACTGAAAAGGCAAGAGATTATTTAAAGGAGTGGCTCCCCTGGCTGGATTTTACAACGGATGTTGAAGATACTAGAGAATTTCTAAAAGGCACAATGAAAGGTTACGCTGAAAATAAAAGCATGACGACCGTGATTTTATATGAGGGAGAAATAGTCGGAACTGCTGGCTTCAACAGTATTAACTGGTCAAACAAAACGGCATACATCGGTTATTGGCTCGGGCATGAATACCAGGGAAAAGGGATTATGACCAGAGTTGCCAGGGCCTTGACTGATTACGCTTTTAACCATTTGAAATTAAACAAAGTTGAAATCAGAGCTGCAGAGGAAAATACAAAGAGCAGAGGGATTCCTGAAAGACTAGGCTATGTAAAAGAAGGCAGGATCCGCCAAGCAGAATGGTTATATGATCACTATGTAGATCACGTTGTTTATGGGATTTTAGCAGAGGAATGGAATAAAAATAAGAAATAACAATAAGTAGGGATTAACGTGGTATATCAATATGGCAGTTTAAAGGTTCGTAGATTAGCAGAAAAAGATAAGCACTTATTAGCAAAATGGCTTTCGACTCCGGAGGTTCTTGAATTTTATGAAGGCAGGGATAATTCCTTCGATGTAAAAAAAGTCGAATGGGTTTTTTACTCTTCAGATGACGATGAAGTTAAATGCATTATTGAGTATGAAGGCAACTCAATTGGCTATATTCAATATTATGAATTGGATGAGGCTACTAAAATAGAGTATGGATATGAGAGCGGAAAAATATTTGGTATTGACCAGTTTATCGGTGAAGTCGACTATTGGAATAGAGGCATTGGAACTTTACTGGTTACTTCAATGACGGAGTTTCTTTTTGAAAAATTAGAAGCCGATAAAGTTGTAATGGATCCGCAAGTACGGAATGAGCGAGCAATAAAATGCTACGAAAAGTGCGGCTTCAATAAAGTTAAACTGCTGCCTAAACACGAACTCCACGAAGGAGAACGCCGTGATTGTTGGTTGATTGAGTGTAGGAAATAAAAAAGAGGTGTTAGTTGAATGGACCTAAAAATAATCCCATTAACCTCCGATAACTTTTCTGAAAGTGTACTTGAAATTGGTTCAGAGTTACCTAACATAAATACCATTAAAACGCTTGAAAAAAAGGCTACTAGCGAAACGATTTTAAAAATTTTGGGAGTGATTACTCCGAACGGGAGATTAATTGGGTACGGTATGTATGTTACTGGACCTTGGGATCCCATACTTGAACCGGACTTCGCTGAGGTTTTTATCAAGGTGGATCCTGAATGGCGTAATCAGGGGATCGGGAGCTGGATATTTACTAAGATTGAGGGTATTGCCCATAATAACAAGTCCAAAGTTCTCCAAACTCAAATCCAGGATACAAAGGAGAAAGACCTGAATTGGGCTAAAAAGAAAGGCTTTGACGTAACCAGTCATGTATTCGAATCACAGTTAGACATTTCTCTGTTTAACAAGGATCAATATAGTTCTATTTTTAAAAAGCTAGAATCATCCGGAATTAGTTTTTCTACTTTAGATGATTACCCAAAGGATAAAGATATTCAAAATCTGTTTTGGGATTTTTGGTGGGAGCTTGTTACTGATGTTCCAGGCATGAAGGGAAAACCTCGTCCGGATAATGATAGAATGATAGCCTTGTTGAAAGATTTTGATAAGAAGGGCTTTATTTTGGCTGTTGATGGGGGTCAATGGATTGCTATGTCTATGATCGTAAAGGAAAATGAGGATGTCTACTATAATTCGATGACTGGAGTAGTTCAGAGAAACCGTAAAAAAGGGCTTGCCCAGGCGGTAAAAATAAAAGCAATAGAATATGCCTTGCAAAATAAAGTGAAATATATTCGAACCCATAACAATTCAAAAAATGCCCCAATGCTTTATGTTAATAGGAAGTTAGGTTATGAAGAAAAACCTGGAATTTACGGCTTAACAAAACGAATTGGAGATTAAACATTTTTGAAGAAGTACTTGATTCTTTTATTGGGGGAATTGGTATGATCTTTGATCAAATAAATAAAACAATTACTACTAAAAGGCTAATTCTGCGGATGTTTCAACAATCCGATGCGGCAGACGTTGCCAAGCTTTGTAATAACTATAATATCTATAAAAAATACTTTGTACCTGCCTTATCCCTACAGAATAGAAGATGCTTTATTATGGATGAAAAGCCATCTTGAAAATTATGAAACTGGTAAATCATACGAGTTCGCAGTTACAGATAAGGAAAGTGGAGAATTATTCGGCGCTATAGCCCTATCCAACAACCAGAGGTTCAATCATGGTGAAATAGCTTACTGGATTGGTGAAGAATACTGGGGAAGAGGATATGCAACAGAGGCAGCAGAAGCAACTTTACATTTTGCGTTCAGTCAAAAGAAATACCATAAAGTATTTGCTCGCTGCTTTCATTCCAACCCAGCATCCGGGCGTGTGTTGGAAAAGTTAGGAATGAGAGAAGAAGGTATTTTAATTGACCATATCAGAAAAGAAAACCGCTATGAAAATTTAGTGCACTATGGGATTATTATCACGTAAAAAAGCTCAGACAAGCTCTGAGCTTTTTCCTTTATAAAAGCGATTCCGCTCCATCTATATAGACTTCTGTGCCGGTAATATGCGAAGAGAGGTCGGAAGCGAGAAAGAGTACGAGGTCTGCTACTTGTTCTGGCTTTCCAGCGTGTTCTTCCAATGGCTGATTGCCCTCAGGATATTTAACTGGGATTTTGATTTTTTCGAGGTCTTCCTCTTGCGGGAAGGTGTTTTTCCCTATGTTAGTTTCAATAGCACCCGGGCAAATGATATTGACCCTTATTTTATATCGCGCAAGTTCCAGGGCTGCCATTTTACCGAAGCCTGTTTGACCGATTTTGGAAGTACTGTAGGCAGACATCCCGAAATTCTTATAAATCCTGTTTCCATTTATTGAGCTCGTGATGATGATGCTGCCGCCGTGCTTCTTCATATGCGGGATTGCATATTTTACGGTAAGGAAGGTTCCTTTGAGGTTCGTGTTGATCGTTTCGTCCCAATCCTCTGAAGCAAGGTCTTCAATTGGCGCAATGACACCATTGATGCCTGCGTTGGCAAAGACAATATCAACTTTCCCCCAGGCATCCACAACATTTTGATAGCTTCGTTCCATTTCTTCTGGGTTAGCGATATCACATTCAACGATCAGCGCGCTCCCGCCGGCCTCTTCAATAGACTCCTTAACATCCCTGGCATTCTCTTCTTTCACATCGATTAAGGCAACTTTTGCACCCTCCTGGGCCAGTTTAATAGCTGCGGCTCTTCCGATTCCGGAGCTGGCACCTGTTATAAACGCGACTTTCCCATCTAATTGACTCAAAATAGATGCCTCCTTCTTGGTGATACGAATATTTTTAACTATGCCCCATTTTTTGAAAAATAAAACTGTATAAACCAGCAAACTATCATTCTATGAAACTTTTGCCATTCTTGTTCGTAATAAAAAAGAATCCTCCTTATATTGGAGGATTTTTCATCATCTGGATTTGTCGATTAAAAGGGTAATTTGTAATTTTTCGGTATTAAAGGAGGTTAATTAAATGGACAAGCAGGAGAAAGTCCTTTCAAAGGTAGATGAACTTTTAACTGAATTAAGGGCGGGAAGAGAGGAGAGCTCAGCTTCCCTGGCTGCACATCCAGTGAGTTCATCAAAGCTTACTACACTTAGCAGAATGCTAATAATTTTACTATTCATAGCTTCAGTCATAGGTGCTGGATTTTGGTATGTTTCGGGGAACACGGGCAGGGCTGAGTCGACTGTATTCATTGAACAAGTTCACGGATTGGCAACATTGGCCACGGCAGAGGCACATGTGAAGGTTATCCTTGAGCAGGAGGATAATGAAATATTCGGAGGAAAAATCAGTTTTAATATACCCGGGACAAAACGGGAACTTCTGTTGATTGTACCCGCTACGGTTATTGCTGGAGTTGATTTGCAGGCTATAGAACAAAAAGATATGAAGGTTGATGAGGAGCGAAAAGTCATAGAACTAGTTTTGCCTAAAGCATCTTTCCTTCAAGAGCCTTCTATCAAAATGGACCAGGTGAGGACATTTTCAGATGAGGGACTTTTCCGTGGGGAAATTGAGTGGAATGAAGGCTTTGATTTGGCAGCTGAAGCCCAGGGACAAATCAAACAAGAAGCATTGGATTCCGGGATCTTGCAAAAAGCTGAAGAAAATGCTGAAACAGTATTGAAGGAATTCTTTGGTCAAATGGGGTACAATGTCGTTATCGGGAAATCATAATAATGTTATGTAAACAAACCTGTCGGTACTTATCTTTAAACTATAATCCTTAAAGTATTAAACTGCCATATTATGAAAGCCTCTTGTTCGGTTTACGGCAGAATCCCTTAAATAAAAAAGCACATCCCTAAATAATAGCGGATGTGCTTTTTAGTTTTCAAGGCATTAAAAATATATCATGATAAGGCGGGCTGTCGAGTTTAGACTGTTTTAAATATCCTTCATCCACTAATTCCTCTAGTCCTTTTTGGACATCCTCTGGTTTCACATCGAAAATATCAGCAATCTTCACGGTTGAAATCGTCATGTATTTTGGTCTTTTTGTTGATGACTGGATCATCGACTGGACTCGATGCAGCAATTGATTTTTATCCATGAATTTTACTCCTCTTTTTAGAATTATTGCCATGATGCTAAATAATTTTCCCAGTTATGTAAATATTATTTAGGGAAATAAAAGGAGTTGAAATAATCCGTGGCATATCATCCACCATATAAAATTGCTCAGTTGACAGTTGAACATGGACAAAAGAAAGCAAATCTTCCTTTTTCAAGTGTGCTGGTGCTTGGATTTCTTGGAGGGGCGTTTATATCTCTTGGCTACTTACTTGATATCCGGGTCGTCGCCAGTCTTCCCGATGAATGGGGAACACTTAGTTCATTGATTGGAGCGGCCGTTTTCCCTGTAGGACTTATCTTGATCATCATTGCTGGCGGAGAACTGTTAACAGGGAATATGATGGCTGTTTCGATGGCTTATTTATCAAAAAAGATATCCTTAGGGTTACTTTTAAAAAATTGGTTTTGGATTACCTTGTTTAATTTTATTGGAGCACTGTTTGTTGCCTACTTCTTCGGCCAGGTCGCAGAATTGACATCTTCTGGTCCTTATCTTGATAAAACCGTTGCATTTGCCGGCGGGAAGCTAGAGCATGGTTTCCTGTCATCGCTTGTTTCGGCAATCGGCTGTAATTGGCTTGTGGGACTGGCTGTCTGGCTCGCATATGGGGCTGAGGATATCGGCGGCAAGATTCTGGCAATCTGGTTTCCAATCATGGCGTTCGTCGCTATTGGTTTCCAGCACGTTGTCGCCAATATGTTCGTGATACCTGCTGCCATCTTCTCAGGCTATTACAGCTGGACTGATTTTTTTGAGAACTTCATTCCGGTATTCATCGGGAATGCAATTGGAGGAACTGTGTTTGTCTCCGTTTTTTACTGGATTGCCTATCACGGAAAAATGGATGCTGAAACCCAGAAGGAAACGAGGAAAAGGCCGAATCAGTCAGGTACGAACCGACATGGATTGGCGAGAGTTGGATTAAGGAGGCAGGGAAATGAGTGATTCAAAATTTACGATCCAAATAAACGGCAAGGAGTATAATGCCGCAAAGGGGCAGAAAATTTTAGAAGTTGCAAGAGCTGAAGATGTCTTCATCCCAGGTGTCTGTTACCATCCAGATTTGGGGACCATCCAGACTTGCGATACTTGCTATGTCATGGTGGATGGACAATTGACTAGATCCTGCACGCTGAAAGCCGAGCCGGGGATGAGAGTCGATACTATGTCAGATGAGGTAAAGGCTGCCCAGTATGAGGCGATGTCAAGAATCCTCAAAAATCATGAGCTCTACTGTACTGTTTGTGATAACAACAATGGAAATTGTACAATCCATAACACTGTAGAAGATATGGGACTCGCCCATCAGAAGTACGAATTTAAAGCAAAACCGTATCCGCCGGATAATTCGCATCCTTTTTACCGTTACGAGCCTGACCAATGCATCCTTTGCGGACGCTGCGTTGAGGCATGTCAGGACTTGCAGGTCAATGAAACGCTTACGATTGACTGGAGCAGGGAAGTTCCGCGGGTGATCTGGGATAATGACGTACCGATTGACCAATCCTCCTGTGTGTCCTGCGGGCATTGCGTGAATGTATGCCCTTGTAACGCACTGATGGAAAAATCAATGCTTAGGAATGCGGGATTCCTGACTGGGATCGCCCCGAACATACTTGCTCCGATGATTGATATGACAAAAGAGGTGGAACCGGGTTATCGTGAAATTTTTGCAGTATCCGAAGTGGAAGCGGCGATGCGGAAGGCCCGTATTAAACGAACCAAGACGGTTTGTACATACTGCGGAGTCGGCTGCAGTTTTGAAGTCTGGACAAAGGACCGGGAAATCCTGAAAATCCAGACGAAAACAGAGGCACCGGTCAATGGTATTTCTACCTGTGTAAAAGGGAAATGGGGCTGGGATTTTGTTAACAGTGAAGAGCGCCTGACAAAACCGCTGATCCGTAAAGGGAATGAATTTGTC
>NZ_JBIQOE010000014.1:0-4414 GCF_047739415.1 Mesobacillus sp.
TTTTGAGATTGAGAGATTCACGAAGAATAACCGCAAGTTCCGTCTTGCAAAGTTGACTGCCTATAAGGTGATGTCATTCAGTTCATCTGGCATTTATATGCTGACCAGGCTGATTGTTCTTGTAGTCCTTGTGTATGGGGCGTGGCTAAGTTTTAGCGGAACTTTGAGTTATGGAGAATTGGTCGGGTTCGTCCTGTATGTGAATGTACTTTTCAAGCCGATTGATAAAATCAGTGCAATACTAGAGTTGTATCCTAAAGGGATGGCAGGTTTTAAACGGTTTACCGAGCTGATGGACCAGAGTCCTGATGTTGTGGACCGGGAAGATGCGATTGAGATCGCTAGTTTGAAAGGTGATATCGAATTCAGAGATGTTACGTTCAGCTATGATGAAAATAAACCTGTCTTGGAAGGAATCGATTTGAAAATTCTTCATGGGGAAACGGTCGCGTTCGTCGGACCATCTGGTGCAGGGAAAACGACGATTTGTTCATTGATTCCTCGCTTTTACGATGTGAACGGCGGCAGTATCACGATCGATGGTATCGATATCCGGGAGATGACGAAGAAATCCCTGCGCTCGCAAATCGGGATTGTCCAGCAGGATGTGTTTCTTTTCACCGGGACCTTGCGTGAAAATATTGCGTACGGTTCACTTGCGGCAACGCATGAAGATATCGTCAGAGCCGCTAAACAAGCGCATCTGGAAGATTTCATCGCTGCCCTGACTGATGGCTATGAAACACAGACTGGAGAACGAGGCCTGAAGCTGTCGGGCGGACAGAAACAGCGAATTGCGATTGCGCGTATGTTCCTGAAGAATCCGCCAATCCTGATTCTTGATGAAGCGACCTCCGCCCTTGATACTGAGACGGAAAGAATCATCCAAAAAGCACTCGGGGAATTATCCAAGAACCGTACAACACTAGTTATCGCACACAGGCTGGCAACAATCAGAAGCGCCGACAGGATTGTCGTCGTGACTGAGGATGGAATTGCCGAAGAAGGCAGCCATGATGAGCTGATTGAACAGGGAGGCATCTTCGCCAACCTACATAAAGTCCAGTTTGAAACTTCTGTTTAGTGTTGGTTTATTTTTCCTGTTTTTGCTATGATATAAGTAAATCATGATAGATTTGGAGTGAAGTTCCATGACAGGAACGATTACAATCATAATGGTGTTTTCGATCCCTTTAGTCGCAATCGTCACAAGCCATTATCAAAGAGTAGCCAAAATCAAACACAACATGATTAAAGACGAAATCGAGCTCGAAAGACTAAAACATGAAAACTACCTGCTAGAAACGGAAAAGATGAAGCTAGAACTTATGAAGATCGAAAGCCCTCTGGACAAAACTAAAGTTTTATAGAATTTGCCCTCTCGCGGATGCGAGGGGGTTTTTATATGGTGAATACTTGTCACTTACGCTAAATTCGCTCAAACCACATCTCCTCCCGCTAGAATCCTATTTCATTCAATTATCTACTTTAAAAATCTCTTCTTTTTTTCTAAAAAGTGGTAAATATTCCTTGTTATCTTGCATATTATGATGTATAGTACATTACAACAGTAATGCACTATGTAACCTGTTAGAGGAGGTGCGGGATTGATCCTTAATTCAGATAGTATGAAACCGATTTACGTCCAAATCGCTGAGTGGCTGGAAACGGAGATTCTCAGCGGAAGTATCAAGGCGGATGAGAAGGTTTATTCACAATATCAGCTTGCGGAAATGCTGAATATCAATCCGGCGACAGCGGCAAAAGGGTTGAATATTTTGGCGGATGAAAACATTGTTTATAAAAAGCGCGGACTTGGGATGTTTGTATCGGGTGATGCAAAGAAGATTATCATGGCGAAACGGAGGAACCAGACATTGAAGTCATTGGTGGCTGAATTGGTGCGGGAAGCGGAGCATCTCCAGGTGACGGAAGAGGAACTGATCGAGATGATCCAGGAAGCCAAACGGGATATGAAGGGGGAATCATAATGAGTGTACTGGAGTTCGAAAATGTAACAAAGACATATGGAAAGAAAAAAGCTTTGGATAACCTTTCGTTTTCCCTCGGTGAAAACAAGATCACCGGTCTGATTGGCAGGAATGGGGCAGGGAAGACGACGATGCTAAAAATTGCCGCAGGTTTCATGCGCGAGAGTTCAGGTGAGATCAGAGTGTTTGGAGAGAATCCATTCAATAATCTAACGGTGTCTGCCAACATGATCATGATAGATAATGACATGAATTTGCCAGCGGCATTGGATCTTGAGGAACTGCTGGATTCAGCAGCCGATTTTTATCATAACTGGGATATGAAACTTGCGCGTAATCTGTTTGATTATTTCGGACTGGATCCAAAGTAGAATCATGACGGATTATCCAAAGGGATGAAGAATACATTCAACGCGATTATAGGGCTCGCGGCCCGATGTCCGCTGACTATTTTTGATGAACCAACAAACGGAATGGATGCTGGGGTAAGGAAGGATTTTTACCGGGCGCTCTTGAAAGACTATATCGCCAATCCCCGTACGATCATTATCTCAAGCCATCACTTGAACGAGGTAGAGGATATACTCGAAGACATATTGCTTCTGAAGGACGGAAAGCAATTTTTGCATATGCCGATTGAAGAACTGCGCGAATATGCTGTGGTTGTCAGCGGGAAAGAAGAAGAGATTAAGAACTGGCTCCGAGGCCATGAGGTGTTTCATAAAAGTACTACCGAATTCGGAAGGTTATATGCGGTAATCCGTAATGATTTATCCGATGACCAGATTGCTTCAGCGATGAAAAACAGCCTGGAATTCTCGACGATTTCGAACGAGGACCTCTGTCTGTACTTGACGAGCCAGGAGAAAGGCGGGATTGATGATGTATTTAACAAAGGTTAGCCTTTGGGATGTTGTGAAAAAGCAGTTTCGTTTTAAAATGAAATCTTACCGTGGGATGTTCACGTCGCTGATGATGCTGCAGATTATCGGGATTCTTTTTTCGCTTGGCGGAGAAGGAGGTGGTGGCGGAGGATCGGAAACTTTCAGCTATGATATGAACTATTATTCTGGCAATATCATCCTCGCTTTTATGATGATATGGGCTTTTATCTCAGCAATCGTCGTCACCACCCAGGCTTATCGTTTTGATGATTACTCGTTTGTGGCCAACAGGCTGAGCAGTCATTTATCGAATATGCTGTTCCTTGGATGGGCAAGTGTCATCGGCGGAGTTTCGTTTGTGCTCGCAAGCCAATCGTTGAAGCTGGCGATTCTATTCCAGAAGGACCGGGAATTCATCGAAAGCCAGCCAATAACAATGCTGCAAATGGCAGAAGGGCTTGCTGCTACGATTCTTTATCTGTTCCTGTTCACAGCGCTGGGCTATCTGGTTGGGATGCTGGTCCAAAGGAGTAAGGCTTTTATCATCGTCCTTCCTGCGCTACTATTCGGGAGTTTGTTTTTAAATGTGTTCCTGGCAAGCGAGTCTACCCTTGTCATTGATATCGGGCAAATATTTGTCAGAGAAACGTCCTTTCTGCTGTTTATGTTAAAAGTGCTTCTTACATCCGCGCTTGCCTATGGAATATCAGTTTGGATCTCTAACAGCCTGGAGGTGAGGAAATGAGTATTATCTTTCTATTATTCTTTATTATCTTGCTGATGGTCAGTTTCGGGAGTTTTTCAAATAGATTCTTCGGTGCTAGGTTCATGAGCGGAAGCGGCATCACAAAGGTTTTTGCGGGATACCTCATTATCCTGCTGGTGGCGGGAATTCTATCATTCATGGTGCCTGTTGAAGATACATTAGAAGCTGAGTACCTGACTGATAAAGAAATTGAAGAAAACGATAGATTGAATAACGATATTTATTCTGTAGTTGAATCTGGAAGGATTGAAGAAGCGGAAGGACTTACCCAAAAAAAATCATGGGATTTTCCGCTCAAAGATAAGCATCTGGACATAAAGTTTATGGGACAGAATGTAATGATCTTCGTCGAAAAGGTTGAATCTCTTGACGGAAAAGTAGATGTGACCCATTACTCCACTTATTCCTATATGGACAATATTGATATAACCGACCGCTTTAAATCACCAGAGATAGAACTAAGTGAATCTACTCTGAAAATCTATCCGCCAGACCATGTGAATATTAAGCTTGTTAAGTACAAGAATGCATTTCCGTTTACCCAGTTCACCGAAGACGGAGAGCAATTCGACGGCGGATATGGAATGATGCAAGGAATGGAATTCATCTATGTTACTGTCCCGGCTGATACCGAGGTCACCGGAGACGGATATGTGATCAACTAATTCAGGAGTCCCTATTATTAGGGGCTCTTTTTCGTATCTGGTTCCCATACGGTATAATGATAGTAAGAGTATTTTTAAATGAGGAATGCAAAATGGCTATACTTAAAA
>NZ_JBIQOE010000015.1:0-8903 GCF_047739415.1 Mesobacillus sp.
ATATTCCATAAGAACTATGAATTGAGCAACAAAAAAATATAGATTTACATTTAAATGTCACTATCAATATAATAATACCTATAGGGGTTCTGATCCAACACCGCGCTCAATTACACCAAGCAGCCCTGTTAACAGACAGGAGGTTAAAATGCGAAAAAATTGAAAAGTCCCCGGAAATATAGTCATGGCGGACAAATCCCGAGGACAAAGTGTGTTGGGTATGCCAACTATGTTAGTATACCTTTTTTGTCAGATAAAGCAATACATAGGAGGATCCAATAGTGAATCTATTACGTGATTACAAAATTAATCAGGAAACGGTGTTGCTGACAGGGGAATACAACGAAAATGGAAAACTGTGCACGAGAATAATTGAAGGGGAAGAAACCTTCCTTGTCGATATGAAGCCGATTGAGGTCATTAACAGTACTATGCTGACCCTTGGGTCTGATTTTAATGCTGGCCGGAAAAGCTCCAGGAAAATACTCGGCGATATTTACATGTGCCCAATCAAAATAAACTGCAATCTGGGAATCTGGTTATTTCCAACCAAATCATACAATGATGACTTTTGCGTTTGGTTTTCCCTTGCACATGTCAAGAAAACAAAGGCTCTCGGAATTCGTAAGACTGAAGTGTATTTAAGCTTCAATCATACTTTTGTGATTAACATGAAGGAATCTAAGTTCAACCAAAGAAAACATGCTGCGAAAGAACTGCGCGATGAGATGATGAAAAACTCTCAGGGCATGATGACCTTTTACATCGAGCCTAAAAAAGGCCTCAGTATACGTGAAGGTGAAGGTATTAACAGATATAGAATTCGTAAATAGTATTATAGAGGCATCCATTCCTATGGAACGGATGTCTTTTTTAATTTTGGAGTCGTTACAACAAAGGACATGGAGGTGGAACAAAATCATCCTAAAAATATAAATGAAAAGAGAGAAAAACCAGGAAGTCGAGCTAATGGATGATCAATTCTTGTCGAAAAATAGTTAATCAAACGTTTAATTAAATCTGAACTTATCATAATCTCGCCATAGATGTAGAATTCCCCTCATTGATATTTCCGTTGAACCACTCTATCATGGATAACAAACAATCTAAAAGGGTGGAAAAATATGAACCAAAAGATTCTCCCGGCGTCTTCAAATATGAAGGATTTTGAGCGCTTTTTGAAAAGTCCTTATGAGATTGGGGTTTTCCTTGAAATGCATATCGCACAACTGAAGCATGTGAGTGCGATGGCGGAGGCTCATGGGAAGAAAATGCTTTACCATATGGATATGATCCATGGAATCAAAAGCGATGATTATTCAACAGAGTTCATCTGCCAGGAATATAAACCGTATGGCTTGATCTCGACTAAGTCGAGCGTGATTTTAAAAGCAAAGCAGAAGGGTGTCATAGCGGTTCAAAGGGTATTTTTGCTAGATTCCCATGCGCTTGAAAAAAGCTATAAACTCCTTGGAAAAACCCAGCCAGATTATATTGAAGTTCTGCCTGGCGTCGTTCCCCAGCTGATAACTGAAGTGAAGGATAGGCTTGGGATTCCGCTGTTTGCGGGTGGTTTTATCAGGAGTATTGAAGATGTGGAAAATGCGCTGGCTGCCGGTGCTAAAGCAGTCACTACATCTAAAACAGCGATTTGGATGCATTTTTCCAACTAGTACCAAAGTAGGGAAAAAGAAAGAATCTATTAAACCAGTTGACAGCGTTTTCAACTATCAGTATACTTCAAAATACAAGTTAAGATTGTGACGGAGAATGGGAGATTCACACAGAAATGCCTGGCTTTATTCTGGCATACTGTTGTGGATCTCTTTTTTTGTTACTTTCTTAGTTGTATATACATCTTTATGATGCACTCGAAAGGGGAATTGTTTATGTCAGCATTTATGGGAGAATTAATTGGCACGATGATTTTGATAGTCTTCGGTGCCGGGATTGGGGCTGGATCGTCGCTTAAGAACTCTTACGCGAAGGACGCCGGCTGGATTGTCATCACGATTGCATGGGGACTTGCAGTAACTATGGGGGTATTTGCAGTAGGTTCGATAAGCGGGGCGCATCTTAACCCTGCGGTAACGCTGGCACTTGCGATAGATGGGTCATTCCCATGGGCAGATGTACCAGGCTATATGTTGGCGCAGATGATTGGAGCAATGATAGGGGCTACATTAGTATTCTTGCATTATCTTCCGCACTGGAAGGCGACAGATGATCCTGGTGCAAAATTAGGAGTTTTCTCTACAGGACCGGCAATTCCAAACACTTTTTCGAATTTATTCAGTGAGGTTTTCGGCACTTTTATTCTTGTTTTAGGACTATTATTTATTGGCGCAAATAAATTTACTGAGGGGTTAAACCCTATTGCTGTTGGCTTGTTGATTGTGGTAATTGGTATGTCGCTAGGCGGTACGACAGGATATGCGATCAATCCTGCACGTGACCTTGGGCCGCGTATTGCCCACTTCCTGCTGCCAATTCCAGGCAAAGGCGGGTCGAACTGGGGCTATTCATGGATTCCGGTTGTTGGACCATTATTAGGAGGTTCGCTTGGGGCGGTCGCCTACAAAGCGCTTTTCACGGGAGCAATCACAGCGACTTTTTGGCTGGTAGTTGGTATAGTAGCAGTAGTCCTGGCATTAGCTTATACAGTAGGTAAAAAACAGGCAGGACAGTTGGATACATCTAAAGTTGGCGCATTAAGATAACGATAAATTGAAAGCGGTTAAGTTGACAAGGGGAGGAATTATTTTATGGAAAAGTACATTCTATCTTTAGACCAGGGAACGACAAGTTCAAGGGCGATTCTTTTTGACAAAGCAGGGAAGGTCGCACATGTTTCGCAAAAGGAATTCACGCAGCATTTTCCGATGCCAGGCTGGGTTGAGCACAATGCAAATGAAATTTGGGGCTCTGTTCTGGCTGTCATCGCTGGAGTTTTATCAGAATCCAATGTTAAGCCAGAGCAAATAGCGGGAATAGGGATTACGAACCAGCGTGAGACTACAGTTGTATGGGATAAGGAAACGGGGCTACCAGTTTATAACGCAATTGTCTGGCAATCACGACAGACAAGCGGAATTTGTGATGAACTGAAGGAAAAAGGCTACAATGACCTTTTCCGTGATAAAACTGGATTGCTTATCGATGCTTATTTTTCAGGAACAAAAGTCAAATGGATCCTTGACAATGTAGAGGGCGCAAGACAAAAAGCGGAGGAAGGCAAGCTGTTATTCGGAACAATTGACACTTGGCTCATCTGGAAGCTTTCTGGCGGAACTGCCCATGTAACAGACTATAGCAATGCTTCGCGTACGCTTATGTTCAATATATATGACCTGAAGTGGGATGAGGAGCTCCTTGAAATTCTTGGAGTACCGGCTTCCATGCTTCCAGAGGTTAAGCCATCTTCAGAGGTTTACGCAAATACTGTTACTCACCATTTCTTCGGCCATGAGATTCCGATTGCCGGTGCAGCGGGTGACCAGCAGGCCGCATTGTTCGGACAGGCATGCTTTGAGGAAGGCATGGCGAAAAACACGTATGGCACAGGCTGCTTCATGCTGATGAATACCGGGGAAAAAGCGGTCAAGTCAGAGCATGGACTATTGACTACACTTGCATGGGGACTGGATGGCAAGGTTGAGTATGCCCTTGAAGGAAGCATTTTCGTTGCCGGATCGGCCATCCAATGGCTGCGCGACGGCTTGAGAATGCTGAAGAACGCGAAGGACAGTGAAGATTATGCAACAAAGGTTGAATCAACGGATGGTGTCTATGTTGTTCCTGCGTTCGTCGGCCTGGGAACACCTTATTGGGACAGCGACGTCAGAGGCGCGGTTTTCGGCCTGACTCGCGGAACAAGCAAGGAGCATTTTGTTCGTGCAACACTTGAGTCACTTGCTTACCAGACGAAGGATGTTCTGTCAGCAATGGAAGCTGATTCAGGAATTGAGCTGAAGACACTTCGCGTAGACGGCGGTGCAGTCATGAACAACTTCCTGATGAACTTTCAGAGTGATATATTGGATGTCCCTGTTGAAAGACCAGTAGTAAATGAAACAACAGCTTTGGGTGCAGCCTATCTTGCAGGCCTTGCGGTTGGCTATTGGGAAAGCCAGGAGGAAATCGCGGCACAGTGGGCAATCGACTCTTCATTTGAACCGAAGATGTCAGATGAAGACCGGGACCAGCTTTACGATGGCTGGAAAAAAGCTGTTAACGCTGCAATGGCTTTTAAATAGGCTCTTTTCTCAAACTATGTTGCTATTGAATACAAGATGGATTGAATTACCTATATTACTTCGTAAAGTTGACGCTTCTTATGAGAAAAGAGCATGCAAACTTAATACCGACCTGCAAAATGGGTATATAGTACGTTAAAATCGGCTTTAGGATTTTAACAACAATCTTTACGAAAACAGCCTTTAAATAAAATCAACGTTCGAAATTCAGACATTTCCATTTTACCGTGGAATTTGATACAATAATTACAAGTTAATAAATCGGCAGGAGATCTGGAGAGACCGCGAAGCATTACCGTCCATTAGGTAATGTTGTTCGTGGTCTCTTTTCCTGTTTCAGGGAGGAAAACACCATGTTCACGAATAGAAAACGCAATGAGATTATCTCCAATTTAAAAAATAATAAATTTGATTTACTAGTAATCGGCGGCGGCATCACAGGCGCCGGAATCGCTCTTGATGCTGAGACGAGAGGGTTGAGATCTGCTGTACTTGAAATGCAGGACTTTGCGGCGGGCACGTCCAGCCGTTCTACAAAGCTCGTTCACGGCGGCCTTCGTTATTTGAAGCAGCTGGATGTGAAGGTAGTAGCTGAGGTCGGGAAGGAAAGGGCGATTGTTTATGAAAATGGACCGCATGTAACGACTCCGGAATGGATGCTGCTGCCTTTCCACAAGGGCGGTACCTTCGGCAGCTTTACTACTTCAATTGGACTGCGCGTGTATGACTTCTTGGCAGGTGTAAAAAAGAGCGAACGAAGAACGATGTTTTCCAAAGATGAAACATTGCGAAGGGAGCCACTCGTTAAAAAAGATGGCTTAAAGGGCGGCGGCTATTACGTCGAGTACCGCACTGATGACGCGAGACTGACGATCGAGGTCATGAAGGCGGCAGTGGAAAAAGGCACAACCGCATTGAACTACTCCAAGGTTGAAGAGCTTCTTTATGAAAACGGCAGGATTGTTGGCGTCATAGTTGAAGATCAGCTTTCAGGCAAAAAATACGAAGTCTATGCGAAGAAAATCATCAATGCGACTGGTCCGTGGGTTGATAACATCCGTGAAAAAGACGGTTCCAAAAAAGGCAAGAGCTTGATTTTATCAAAAGGAGTCCACATTGTAATCGACCAGTCACGTTTCCCGCTCAAGCAGGCAGTCTATTTCGATACACCTGATAAAAGAATGGTGTTCGCGATTCCGCGAAACGGCAAAGCGTATGTAGGCACGACAGATACATTTTATGATGAGGATAAAGCGAATCCTAAGATGACAAAAGCTGACATGGATTATTTGATCAATGCCATCAATTACATGTTCCCAGAGGTGAAAGCGAAGCCTGAGGATGTCGAGTCAAGCTGGGCTGGAATCCGTCCGCTGATCCATGAAGAAGGCAAGGGACCATCAGAGATTTCCCGGAAAGATGAAATCTGGGAATCTGACTCAGGCTTGATTACGATTGCCGGCGGTAAACTGACAGGTTACCGCAAAATGGCGGAAACGATTGTCGACCTTGTAGGCGGGAAATTTGAGGCGGAGGAAGGCCGAAAACTCAAGCCTAGCCATACGATGCATTTGCCGATTTCCGGTGGCGACTTTGGCGGGTCAGAAAAGTTCCCGCAGTTTGTCGAAGCAGCAGCTCAGCAGGGTGTAAAAGCCGGTCTTTCCAAAGAGGAGGCGAAGCACATTGCAGCATTTTATGGTTCGAACGCTCCAACCGTCTTTGGTTTAGTCAGGGAGAGAAAAGCCGAAGCTGAGAAATTTAATCTGCCACTCGTCACCTTTGCGAAGTTGGTTTACGGTATCGAACACGAACTCATCGCCACGCTTGTTGATTTCTATTTCAGACGAACAGGGGATTTGCTGTTTGATATCGCCTCCGTCCATCAGACAAGGAAAGCTGTCAGCCGGTATATGGCAGAATGCTTTAACTGGTCAGAAGTTGAAAAGGCTAGATATGAAGCTGAGCTTGATGAGGAAATCCAGCAGGCGACTACTCCGGCTGGCTAATGATATGGTGTAAAGCAAATGCTTAAGGATGATTTTATAAGAAGTTGAATTTAGCAGAGAAGCTCAGTAGCGTTTTAGTAGCTGCTGGGCTCTTGTTTGTATGGAGACAGAAATAGATTAATGTATCACACAATTTTCAACGCTATTAAGAAGATGATTTAGAGTAACATCCACAGAACAGTCTGTGGATGTTTGCTTTTAATCGAAGAGGAATCAACAATGAAAATTCAGTTGGCATTTGACCGGCTAACAAAGGATTTTCTATTTTGGATGACTGCAGGATGGCCTTTATGGATGCTTTTACATTGGAAATATCTAGAAATGCAGAACAGAAACTAGTTTAAATGATAAAATGATTCATTCATAGTGAAACAGGTATTCATGCTCTGTTGATGTTATCTATGCAAAGTTATGATAAAAAGAACGAAATATGGAAGGGTATCATTTGACGAGGTCAATACGAATATAGGATATTAATAATAATAATTACCTTAATTTTCTAATTATACTTAATTAGGAGGACGTTTGGACAATGCAGTCAATTAAATTTAAAGGTGGCTTTGTTCAAAGCTTAAATCCTGAAACAAAGCGGCTAGCTGCTAAAGTTGGCGTCATACAAAATGGCGTGTATCAAGTGAAAGGGAGTTTAGATGGCAGAATCTCTGGGCGCCATTCAATCGGTTCCAACCTTGCAAAAGCAAGCAGTTCAATCTCAAGGTTAGAACAACGTCTTAATGATTTGCACGGGTTCTTAAATAGATCTGTTGATGGATATACAACCGCTGAAAATTCGGTGAATAAGAAGGCTGTCTCTCTCATTGTCTCCTGGAATAGAGCGTTCGGAGTTGAGCAATGTAACAGACCATTGATGCCTCAAAGGTCTAAGTCTAAAGGTGAAGCTTTAGACAAAAAATCCTCATCAATTTATGACATACTAAAATATTTTGATGCAATCAATCAAAAGATGAGCTTATTTGATGTAGCTCTTATAGGAAGCCAGACAGCTGGCGTTGGAACCGCTCTGGCAATTTCCCGCAGGTTGGATATTGATTATCTTGAAGGCAGGCCATCATTATGGCAACGATTAAAAGGTGGATATAAGTTTTCAGTTTCGGCTGATGCATCCTGGACCAGTAAAGGGCGTTATAGCAGCAAGACGGCTAAGTTTATATACGATTTTTCTAAGTCAACTCCATCGAGCCTTATTGCTAAGCATCTGCATAAGTTTGTTACCTCATATACCAGTCCGGCCTCCCTTCTTAAACATGCGGCTGGTTTTCCGAAAAACGCTACTGTGATGAAAGCGTCAACCTTAACGAAAGCTTTTGAAAAACGAATTACGCTTGGAGCAAAAGAGGTTGCCCGAACAGTTGCAGAAGCGAAAGGTTTTACTAAGGTGGGTAAAAGAATTCCGCTAGTAGGCTCCCTAATTAGTGTGGCCGCCGGTGTAGGTGAATATGTTAATCCTGAAAATGCAGGAAAAACCAGAGTGGAGAGAATTGGAAGGGCTGGGGCTTCTGTGATAGGTGATTTTGGTGCAATTGCAGTTGGTGCAAAAGCAGGGGCAATGATTGGGAGTTTAGGTGGCCCTATTGGTGTTGTAGTAGGTGGAGCAGTCGGTGGATTTGTTGGTGGAGTTGCGAGCACAATGTTTGGAGACGAAATCAAGGACTTGGGAGAAAAAGGTGCTAATGGTGCGGTAAATCTCTATAAGTCAGTTAAGAGTTGGTTTAAATAAAATGTAAAAATATAAGGTGGAAATGAGAATGGATGAATTTTTTTATTATCTGGACACTGCTATTGTAATGTGGTTTGTTGTTCAGATATCGTATAGTCTATTAATTTTAGTACTTGGCAATGTAATGATGGAATATTATGAGTGGGGTACTTATGAAAATGCAGCAACAGCTTACCAGAAAACAGTTAATTCCATTATGGGCTTCTTAATTGGAGTCGGTCCTTATATGTACAAGAAGTTGTTAAAACATCCCTGGTGGAAGAGAAAATTGTATATGTTAGGATTTGTTTTGGCCATGTTTATTGGTAGCATTATATTTTATGAGGTAGTAATGGGAATCGCACGTAAAATTTTCTAATAAGATTAAGATTTTAATATTTTATAAGATATAGCAGATCGGAAAATGGATATTTCTTTTAAAAGGAAGCGAGTACTTTTGGAAAAGGAAGTGGTAAAATGAAGCCTATTCTTACATGCACCACTGAGGAATTAGCATTATTAGTGACATTCAGCAATTATTCTGAAGTGGGAAAGGGGATAGCCGAATCGTCATTGGGAAATCAAAGTCCGGAAGTTTGGGATGGTGTCATGCAAGCAACTATACATCAACTTATTCTCAAACAGCTATGGGATTATGATAGAGAAGCTAATGGGGAGGCTCCTATTAGTATTGAAATGGAGACTTTCATTAAATCCTATGTGGAGTCGAAATGGATGATCCGTTGTTCCCATCAACCAGAACAGCACATACTGATGATCCATAAAATTGATGTCGATACATGGCTTTCTCATTTAATTGACAGGGATATCATCCACGAATTTGCCTACGTAACAAGCGAAGAATTGCCTGGACACATTAGAGAATATTATTCATTCGAAGATATTCAGTTTAGGGAAGTCCTG
>NZ_JBIQOE010000016.1:0-4465 GCF_047739415.1 Mesobacillus sp.
ATAAAAAACCGCCGCCATACAGCTTGGCAGCGGTTCTTCGTCTTATTGTCCCAGATTGTTGCTTGTGCGTGGAAGGATTAAAATCTCAACCCGACGGTTCCTTGCCTTGCCTTCTGCTGTGTCATTCGTGGCGACTGGCTGGAACTCACCGAACCCTTTTGCGCTGAACCAGCGCGGGTCAAGCTGTTCATTTTTCAAAATGATCTTCATGAATTCGACGGCGCGCATGACGCTGAGTTCCCAGTTTGATTCATATCTGGCGGTCCTGATTGGTACATTATCCGTGTGACCGCTGATGATGATATTGCGCGGCGGCTCCATGACAAGCAAATCCGCGATCTCATTGGCGATATTCACATCGGATGAACGCACCTCCGCCCTGCCCGATTCAAACAAGACATTATCGCGGATCGTCAGCAGCAGACCCTCATCTGTCAGCTTTGTATCCAGTTTATCTGTCAGCTTTTTCTCTTCTATATAAGAATTGACCTTCTGCTGGATGGCCAAAAGCTCCATTTGGTCTTTGGCAACATCAGCCTTCTCCTCGTCATTCTTTTCAACATCTTCCTTGCGCACGTCCGGCGATTCCATCTGACCTTCAGGCATCGGGCTCTGGAACTCGAATACCCCTGTCCCCCCGGCGAACACATCATTGAATGCCTTTGACAGCTGCTGGAATTTGACGGCATCAACCGAGCTCATCGCAAACAGAACGATGAAAAGCGCCAGCAGGAGAGTAAGCAGGTCCGCATACGGTATCAGCCAGGACTCATCCATATGCTCTTCGTGATGCTTTTTCTTCCTTTTCCTACTCATCTTTCGCCACGCCGCTTTCCTCAAGGATCAGTTTCCGTTCGCCTGCAGGCAAATAAGAAGCAAGTTTCTGCTCAATCACTCTTGGTGCTTCCCCTTCAAGGATTGAGAGAATTCCTTCTATCATCATGTACTTCACTTGTGCTTCTTGCTTTGATTTACGCTTTAATTTATTGGCGAATGGATGCCATAAAACATAACCGGTGAAAATCCCCAATAATGTCGCAACGAAAGCCGCACTAATCGCTTTACCTAACTCATCCGTATTGTCCATATAGCCTAGTGCTGCAATCAAACCAACTACCGCTCCAAGAACACCTAGTGTCGGGGCATATGTGCCAGCCTGAGTAAAAATAGCCGCTCCTGAAAGGTGTCGTTCTTCCATCGCTTCCACTTCTTCTGTTAAAACATCCCTGATATAATCAGCGCTCTGGCCATCTACAGCAAGCGATAGCCCATTTTTAAGAAACTCATCATCGATTTCGCTTGTCTTCGCTTCAAGTGCAAGTAATCCTTCTTTACGAGCCAGCTGGGCCCAATCGGAAAATAAACGGATCAAGGAAGGTAAATCAGCACTTTCCTGTTCCTTGAATAATATCTTGAAAAGCTTTGGCACTTTCTTCAATTCATTTGCAGGAAAGGCAATTGTTACCGCTGCAACAGTACCCACGATTATGATTAAGATCGCTGCTGGATTGGCAAGGGCGGTCACACTTACGCCTTTGAACACCATCCCGACTCCTACCGCAATGATCGCTAATATGACACCAATGATCGACGACTTATCCATGTACGACTCCCCTGTCTGCTTTACTTCTATTTCTGTCTCTAACTATTAAACTGTCATAATATCTCTTTTTATTTCGACATATTTTTAAAAATCTTAAGTGATGGCGACTAAAAATAATTTTTCACAAATAATAAAGATTCAGATTTTTTATGCCGATATAATAAAAGTGAATACAGAGAACTTCTAAGGAGGCTTTTAACGTGGAGGCTATTCAAAATCTCCGCAGACAGGATACGAAAAAGAAAAACATCTTGATGCTCAGCACCTATTCGGTATCCTTGATTGCGACAGCTGCATATACTCTCATCGAAAAAGAACCAATTATCAAAACGATGGTTTATGTAAGTGAATTATCATTTTTTGTCCTGTTTTTCCTGATCTTCCAGCTATGGCTTAAGAAGGAGTCATTGTTCCCTTATGCCGCTTTTGCTGCTATCTTCATCCATCACTTCTTTTATATCGGAATGTTCGGAGGCAATGGTGCATTTTTGCTCGTCCTTCTGTTCCTGGCGGTCTTTTCAGCCATCCATTTTGATATAAAAATCTTCGTTACCGGATTCAGCCTGGGACTGGTTGCCGTTGTCCTAAACACCATGCTGGCCACTGAGAACCAGGACTTTTTAAGCAGCACCTTCACGGCGATTCTACTTTGTTATGTTTTGATCGGCGCCGTTCTGTTCGTATTGATCCGTTTGAACAAGGCTGCCTTTAAATCGCTGGAGACTTTCCTTGCGGATTCGGAAAACGAAAAGGTCCGTAAAGAGCAGCACAGCGCTTTGCTTCATGGAGAGCTTCTTGTCGTAACTGAGAGTCTTGGCAAAATCAACGAGCAAATCCAGACACACCTCTCATCCCAGACCGAAATGAAAATAGCTGTTAATGAGATTTCTGCCGGCAGCCAGGTACAGACAGAACAAATCAATCAAATCTCTGAGAATGCAGAGATGACGAAGCAAAGAATGGATGAAATGTCGGATATGTCCGTCTTGCTCTCTGACAATACTTTGCAGGCTGCAAAAGCATCTGAAAGCGGCTCAGTAAAAATCAACGAGCTTCAGGGCGACATGAAAGAGCTTGCTTCTTCGATCTCTGAGCTGAGCCAGACATTCTCCATGCTCACGAAGAAAATCGAGGAAACGAACGGCTTTATTGTCAACATCCGCAACATCACAGAGCAAACGAATCTGCTCGCACTCAATGCTTCAATCGAAGCCGCGCGCGCCGGAGAGGCTGGCAAAGGCTTCTCAGTCGTTGCCAACGAAATCCGCAAGCTGGCGGAAATGACAAAAGAAACTGCAATCCAGATTACCGAGAACCTTACTTCTGTCAATGAAACAAACTCTTCAGCTCTGGAAAAAATGAACGACAGCAGCGAAAAGCTGGCAGAAAGCCGTTCCGCAGTCGAAGAGGTATCCGGTTTCTTCTCAGAAGTCAGCGGTACACTTCGTGAGCTGACGAACCAATTTGGCCAATTTGAATTAACTGTCAGTGATGTTAAAAACCAGACAGGCGATGTCGAAGCATCAACACGTGAGTTAGCTGCCATCATCGAGCAAGCAACCGCAGGTCTGGAGGAAATGAATGCAACGATTGAAACATTGAACGACGATAACCAGACAATCGCAGCATACGTAAGCCAAACAGCAGCTGCTGCAGAAAAAATCAAAACGCTCGGAGCATAAGCGACTCAGAGATTGATTGATACATTTCAAATAACAAAAGGGCCAGGCTGGATTTCTCCGCCTGGCCCTTTACTTTATAGGAGCTTTTTTTCAATTTTCCGTTCATAGTTTTTAAACAGGGATGAATTTGTTTTGGCTCCCCGGCTGGACATGATTTTATTGTACCTTAGAAGCTTCTGGCTAAGCTCCTGGTTCAGCCTGTCTTTTTCTTCTGGATTTTCACAGGTGCGGATCAGGTCTTCGATCGACATCACTTCTTGCCTAAGCCGCTGTTCTTCCGGAGAGAATCCGGCATTTCTCAGCATTTTGTAGGCCATTCTCAGTTCCTCTGGGACAGCTGACATATCTTCCAGATTCAACGGTTTCCCGTAGCCAGGCAAATTTTCAAACTCCCCGTCCTTATAGGCTTTCTTAATCCGATCCTCGGAAACGACCATTGAAAAATCCATCTGAACCACTCCAGTCCATTTTTTCAGTATTTCTACTATTATTATATTACTTTCATCCAGTATTTTCTAATTTAAAAATTTGGCAAAATAAGATTTTATCACGCTAAAGGTTTAAAGAGTTAGCAAGCAGGCTATTTAGTTATGTAAAATAATTACACAACAAGGGGTGCCGACAAGATGATTTTTGGGGGTATTGGGTTTACACTGATTTCAGCCGCTTTTTTCATGGGACTGGTCGCATGGTATTCATACGTAAAGACGAAAGGCGAAGTCAGCGATTCAGCTGGATACTTCCTTGCAGGCCGCGGTTTGACGGGCGGTTTTATTGCAGGTTCTCTCCTGCTCACCAATCTTTCCGCTGAACAGCTAGTCGGACTGAATGGACAAGCCTATAGAACGAATCTTTCAAACATGGCCTGGGAGGTTACCGCAGCTTTCGCCATCATCATTATGGCCATTTATTTGCTTCCCAAGTATCTTGGGGGAAATTTCACAACGCTTCCTGAATTTTTAAGCAAGCGGTTTGATGAAGGCGTCAGACAATATACCGTCCTATTATTCATGCTGGGATACATACTCGTCACAGCACCATCCATGCTTTATTCGGGAGCACTTGCCGTCTTGCAGCTTTTCAACTTTCCAGAGCTGTTCGGCATTTCATATGAAGCATCCGTCTGGATAGTCATTTGGATCATCGGAATCATCGGCGCCATTTACGCGATTTTCGGCGG
>NZ_JBIQOE010000017.1:0-8692 GCF_047739415.1 Mesobacillus sp.
CCGACACCAATTCCAGCCCAAGGATCTACCGTGGCAGCAACAACAAAGCTTGCCGCTAATGTCAATAATCCAATTGCCAGGCTGATTAACGACGGCAAAAACACTTTTTCATGCTTGACGTAAACAGTTATAAGCATTAACAGCACCGTATATAACAGGCCAACTGTCCAGCTGTTGACTGAATAATCAATGGCCTTCATGACAAAGTTGCTGGATTCAAGAACCGGGATTTCAAGCCTAATTTCCTTTAACTTTTTGGTTTCTATGTCAACTGTCTTCAACCTATATTCCTCTGGTTCTTGCGGCCAATTTATATATTCCAGGAAGAGAATTTCATTTTTATCGTTAAAAAAGACCGGAGAAACAACGGATGAATTCAAGTCGGTGAGCCTCTTAGTTTCTCCATTTTTCAAATCTTTTAGAAATAAATCGTATTCAAACAGGGAAGTGTCCTTCGATTCTTCTGTAATCGTCGTATAAGCTACAACATTAAGCTTAGGAGAAAGCGTGAGATGAAAAAAATCAGCAGGCATTTTATCGCTGAAATCTGCCGTATACACCCGTTGATCCTCCAGGTCAAACGCATTTATATCGTCAAAATCCTTGAAGAGAATTTCCTTTTTCTCAGCAGAAAAGACAAGGCTATCCATTGTATAGAAATCTCTATCGGTTAACTGCTCCATTTGTGAGCCATCAATTTTAACGGAAAAAAGATCATACCCCTCCTGAGTTTCCCCCTCAGTCTTCTTAAACTCTTCCGCAGGCATGCTTGCGAAGAAAATCGTTTCGTTGTCATCAGAAAAGACAGCGCCAGAAATGTGCTGTGAGCTTTCTGAAAGTTTTTTAGGGTTGGTCCCATCGACATTTGCTATGTAAAGCGATTTAATATGGTTATTGTCCTGTGATAAATATAAAATCTTGCTCCCATCTGGTGAAAACTTTGGATTAGAGTGATAAACCTCATGAGGATTACTCACTCTCTTAACATCTTTTCCATCTTGATCGGCTATATAAATTGCTGAGTTACCGTTATTGAAATAGGAAAAAGCAATCCGCCGATCATCCTCAGAGATGGCTAGCCCACTTCCAAGACCTGTATAATATTTATAAGCATCCCGGTCAGCCAACAACATGTAACTGATGCTTGAAATCAACAACAAAGCAACAAAAGCAATTGCGCCCAATAAAGTCTTCTTTCTATTCACTGGTCATCCCCCTTAAAATACCGATATGTTTACCATACATACAATATAGTGTAAAATTACACTAATTAAAAGGTTTTTTTAGGAAAAATATATAAATTTTTCATTGTGAATATGTCTTTGTACAAGTCAGAGCAGCAAGGACAAGCCTTTAATTTCTTTATTAAATTTCAACTGTTGTTCATAATAGGACAATTTAAACCATGGTAAAATAATAGAGAGGGAACCGTTGAATACCAGGGGGTGCAGAGATGGAACCGAGAGGTCAATCAGGTAAAAGACGTCCATCGAAACGTATGATTGCTGCCAGAAGAGAAATGCGGTCATCCCATTTTCTCCATGAATATGATGAAGACGATCATGATTGGAAAAAGGAAAGAAAACACAATATTCACCACTCCCATACATCCGCATTAAAAGTCCACGATTACAGGGTAACAAAACTCAAAAAAAGGGAAGCTTATAGAACTCAACAAGACGAATATTAATGTTAGTACTGAAATGGCTGTCAAAAGTGGCAGCTTTTTTTATTTGGGCGTAGTTTTCGTACCCTTATGTGGTCTCTTTCCTCTTCATAAGGGTATCGTTCAGGGCTTTTCGTATCCTTATGTGGTCTCTTTCCTCTTCATAAGGGTATCGTTCGGGGCTTTTCGTATCCTTATGTGGTCTCTTTCCTCTTCATAAGGGTATCGTTCAGGGCTTTTCGTACCCTTATGCGGTCTCTTTCCTCTTCATAAGGGTATCGTTCGGGGCTTTTCGTACCCTTATGTGGTCTCTTTCCTCTTCCTAAGGGTATCGTTCAGGGCTTTTCGTATCCTTATGTGGTCTCTTTCCCCTTCATAAGGGTATCGTTCGGGGCTTTTCGTACCCTTATGTGGTCTCTTTCCTCTTCATAAGGGTATCGTTCAGGGCTTTTCGTACCCTTATGTGGTCTCTTTCCTCTTCATAAGGGTATCGTTCGGGGCTTTTCGTACCCTTATGTGGTCTCTTTCCTCTTCATAAGGGTATCGTTCAGGGCTTTTCATACCCTTATGTGGTCTCTTTCCCCTTCACCAGGATATCTTCCGGAATGCCTTTCAGAACAGCTACTGGATGTAAAGAAAACGAACAGCTTTGGGTGTTAATGGAGTAAAACTGTCAAGAAAACGAAGGAATTAAGACATGTTCGGCTTAACCCCTGGCAGATGTGTCCTTACCTATTGTAACTTCGAGAAAATGTAAAAGATCCGCACTTAAAGCTTATAGTGATAAGCATCTTTAAAAGGTGAATTGGAAAATAAATCTAATTTTATATTGCAGCCACCACTATATAGTGTTACGATATACCTAGTAAGTAGTAATCCTATATTGAGGAGGCCAATGCATGAGTAAAACTGAGCTTTTAAAAGGAAGTACTAGCATGATTTTGTTGTCGCTGCTTTCGGAAAAAGAGATGTACGGGTATGAAATCACTGAGAAGGTTCACGAGGTGAGTGAAGGTTATCTCAGCTATAAAGAAGGAACACTGTATCCTGCTCTGAAAAAATTGGAGCTATCTGGATTGGTTGAAAGCTACTGGGTAAGTTCTCAGGATGGTCCACGCCGCAAATATTACCGAATCACCAAAACTGGGAAAAAAGCTTTGGCAGATCAAAAGCAAGAATGGAATATGTTTAAGAGAGTCGTACATCGAATTGTAGGTGATGGAAGTGTCAACACAAGAATCAATTAAACAATTCGACGACTATATCAAAAGGTTGGTTCAAGAATTACATCTGGAAGACGAGGAAAAAAGGGAAGTGGAAGAAGAGTGGACCCAGCATTTGTATGATCATTTTTCAGTACTGCAGAAACAAGGGATAGAAAAGATGGAAGCAATCCGTACGGTGCTTGATCAATTTGGAGACATTCAAATGATCCAGACGGAAGTGAATCAAAGCTATCCTAGTGCTATCAAGTCCCAAACCCAAAAAGAAAGTGTGATTGGGATTATTTGCATCATTGCCAGCTTGGTTGGCCCCATGATTTTAATAGGTGCTCATTTTCAGCCATATTTTATCTCTGCCTCACTTATAGCATTGGTTTTTGCTTATCTGGTTCATCGTTTTATTGCCAAACGTCAGTCGGACTGGAGGCTGTCTGTTATCGGAATAATCACCATCTACATATTTTTCTTGCAGCTCTTTACCCGAATGTACGGAACTTCCTTGTCTTTAGAAATATATGGCGGACATCTATTCTCTCTGGATTGGAACAGGCTGACTGGATCCAGTGGACTTTTTGAATTTGTCACCCTTCACATGTTGTGGTATGTGATTATTGCAATGCAATTCATCACCAGTAACAATTACATCCCTGTGTGGAAAAGGATATTGAACTCGAGTTTCCAATACTGGGTGATGCTGTTGATTGGTGTATTTCTGGCAAGATTTCAATCAAGTGCTGAGTGGTCGGTCCTTTTTATAAATGTCTTTCTTTTGTATGCTTTTCTCCAGCACACGATATCGATCAAAGGAATCACCATTTTTAGCCAAAAAGTGTCACGGATGTTTTATCGGCAATCACTTTAATTTCTTTGGAGGTAAGAATGAAGGAACTTAAAAGGGGGCTCATCCCATTTTTATTGGTGATGATCGTTGCGTTCATTATGATCGATTTTGATGATGGAGAAATCAAATATATAATGGCCCATTATGACAGCTTGCCAGAAGAGGAAAGGAACTTTATAAAAGGTTCCGGTCCTGGGGGAACAGGGATGTTCCAACATGATGGTTCATCTTACGCTTTTATTGCAACAAAACCGGATGAGAAGGTAGAGGTGCTATTCGTAGGAAGGGCGGAAGACGGCGTTGGGAATGAAGTGAAATACAAGGTTGTCAAAAATGATGGTGCCGATGATACGAAGATCATTGATGGAAGGATGGGTAGGTTCGCGTTATACCTGTTACGGCTGGAAACAGTAGTCCCAACTCCGTTTGGTTTTAATAATGAAAATCTTTAATTCAGCTGCCAGGATTGGCAGTTTTTTTATATCCATTTCGGAAAAAAGTGGTATAATTGGGAAGTGTGAAAAAATGACTAGCTGAAAGAGAGGTACTATCCATGCATCTTACGCTTTCAGTCATAGCTTTTTTAACAATAGTTTCACTAAGCATTTACATCATGAAAACCAGAGCCAAAGGGTATAGGAGAGCGATTGTGGGCTTAATCTTCCTATCAACTTCATCTTTGGCGATAGCCTTAGCGTTAAATTCGATTTATACACTGGTGTTTTTTGCGTCGCATATGATTTTGTTGCTGATGGCTATAAGCCTGGCTTTAAAGGAACAAAAAGAAAACAGTAATAGAAGTGTATAGTAGTTACCGACATTAATACGATTTCCCGCTTGTAACCAGAACGGTATACATCACCAACAAGACGGACAAGCTCGTCTGTTTATTTTGTATTCTAAAAAACAAAAATGTTGAATATTTTTCTGAAAAAATATAGAGTATTATAGTCTCCACTTTTATCTGTTGGTAAGTTTATCTATTGCTTTTAAATGGTATATGGAAATAGGTAAATGAAGAAGACATAGAATGAAACTCAGTAAAATAAGCAGCATTCATTTGGATTTTGTAAGGCTTAATGGGTAATTCTATTGTTAATGAGACAATTACATAAGAGTTGTGAAAGAGGAAGGAGATAGGTTGATGGAATCAATTTGGCTTGAATATGCCTGGGCATTATTGATATTGATTGGTCTTGAAGGTTTGTTATCGGCTGACAATGCTCTTGTACTGGCAATCATAGCGAAACATTTACCTGATGATCAGAAGAAAAAGGCGATAAGTTATGGAATCTTGATGGCGTTTGTCTTCAGGTTTGGGGCATTATTTGCGATTTCTTTCATTGCAAACGTCTGGCAGGTACAGGCAATCGGAGCGGCATACCTTCTTTACCTCGGATTGAAGCATGTCATCCAGGCTAAGTTCGGTAAAGAAAATGAAAATATTCATAAGGAAGAAGAGAAGGAAGCAAGAGGAATGGGCTTCTGGCCAACTGTTGGAAAAATCGGTTTAGCAGACCTTGCGTTTGCAATTGATTCAATTCTTGCTGCAGTTGCTCTTGCCCTTGGTCTGCCGGACTCACCGCTAGGAAATTTTGGCGGCATGGACGGAGGAAAGTTCATTGTCGTTCTTCTTGGCGGTATTGCCGGTCTAATCTTAATTAAATACGCAGCTACCTGGTTTGTTAAGCTGCTTGACCAGCGACCAGCATTGGAAACAACTGCGTATGCAATCGTGGCATGGGTTGGTGTGAAACTTGCAGTCATTACCCTTGCTCATGAAGAAATTGCTGTCCTGGACCATGACTTCCCGCATAGTACACTTTGGACAACAATCTTCTATGGAGTATTGGTAACAATTGCTCTTGTCGGATGGTTTGCTCCAGCGAAAAAAACTAAAGGTGAAGGCAACTCTTTATAATGAATGAACCAAAAAGTGCGTGTAATCCGAAATGGATTGCCGCACTTTTTTTATGCATTGGAATTTCTAGAACGTTTATCTGTACCCCTGAGTGGAATAGTCATTATAGGATTATTCCATGTAAAGGAGTGTTGATATGAAAGCAGCTGAATTAATGATTAAATGTTTGGAACGCGAGGGTGTTGAATACATTTTCGGTGTTCCTGGGGAGGAAAACCTTGATATTATGGACGCTCTCCTCGATTCGAGCATTGAATTCGTTGTAACAAGACATGAAACGAATGCCGCTTTTATGGCAGGGACATACGGAAGGCTAACCGGGAAGCCAGGTGTCTGCCTTGCGACTCTTGGACCAGGCGCAACGAATCTTTTAACAGGGGTTGCCAATTCAAATATGGACCACAGTCCGATCATAGCAATAACAGGACAGGCAGGATTGGACCGCCAGCATAAAATTTCCCACCAATATTATGACCTGGTTTCCATTTTTGAGCCGGTAACGAAGTGGAATACACAAGTGAAAAAAGCAGAAATCATCCCGGAGGTTGTCAGAAAAGCTTTTGATGTTGCACTAAGTGAAAAGCCCGGAGCCACCCATATCGACCTGCCTGAGGATATTGCCGGAGTGGAAGTTGAGGGGAATCCTCTTGAAATCGATGTACCGACATTAATGGAAGCAGGGGAGCGTGTCATCAAGGATGCAGCTAAACTTATCGAACAGGCGAAGCATCCACTGATTCTTGCTGGAATGGGCGTTGGAAGAGGACAGGCTGAGGATAGCCTGAGAGCTTTAGCGGAAAAAGCGGATCTTCCCGTCGTTCATACATTCATGGGGAAAGGCGCGATTTCCTGGAAAAATGATCAAAGTCTATTAACGGCTGGCATCAGTGGCAAGGATTATATCACATGTGGTTTTGAACAGTCTGATCTGATCATAGCGATCGGTTTTGACATCGCTGAATATCCGCCAAAAAACTGGAATCCTGATGGAGAAAGCCCTATTTTGCACATCGATACAATAGAAGCCGAAACAGATGCCAATTATCCTGTTAAACATAGCGTCATTGGAGACATAAATGAAAACCTCAAGCAGTTGGAGAAGGTAATCTCATCAACGGAAAGAGATAACAAGTGGGTAGAAAACGTGAGGGAAAAAACGATAAATGAATTCCAGTCATATGCTGACGATACAAGCTATCCAGTAAAACCGCAGAAAATCATCCATGATCTTAGGTCTGTGATGAACGAAGAGGATATTGTCATCTCGGATGTTGGAGCCCACAAAATGTGGATGGCAAGAATGTATCATACTTTTGAGCCAAACACCTGCCTGATATCTAACGGATTGGCTTCTATGGGTATTGCTGTCCCTGCGGCAATCTCTGCTAAAATGGTCCATCCAGAACGGAATGTTGTTGCCGTAGTGGGCGACGGGGCTTTCCAAATGTCCAGTGCAGAACTTGAAACCGCAAAGAGATTGAATCTGCCGATTATCATCCTTTTATGGCGAGATGGCGGCTATGGCTTGATTGAATGGAAGCAGATGAGGGAGTTTAACAGGTCATCGAATATCAAGTTTGGCAATCCTGATTTTATCCAGCTTGCAAGATCATACGGTTTTGAAGCGATTGGGATAGAAGAAGGTGGAGAACTGAAGGATGCCATCAAGAAAGCGGTCGAGATGAATAAACCAGTATTAATTGATTGCCCTGTGGACTATAGCGAAAATATGAAGCTAACCGAAAAACTAGGTGAAATATTATGCTAGGAACAGGAGGGAATGTCATGAAAATTGCTTCAATCATCAATGGTGCTGAAAGGATAGAAGGCAGCGGTGAAACGATGGAAGTGAGGAATCCATACAGCGGCGAGTTGGTTGCCGAAATGCATCTTGCTGGTGAAAAGGAGATGGAGGAGGCTATCGATAACAGCCTCCAGACCTTCCATAAGACGATGAAAATAATGCCTGCACATGAGCTGGCAGATATTCTTCTTAGGGCATCCGAGCTTTTGGAAGAAAAGAAAGAGGAATTTGCCGAGATCATAGCGATGGAAGCGGGAAAGCCCATCAAGCATAGCCGGGCGGAGATCATGCGTTCAATCCAGATCCTCCGATTCTCAAGCGAGCTGTCCAAACATACGGCAGGGGAAGTGGTGCCGATGGATGCAGCGCTTCGTGGGGATAACCGAATGGGAATGGTGAAGCGAGTTCCGATGGGTGTAATTGGTGCGATCACACCCTTTAACTTCCCGTTGAATTTATCGCTGCATAAGATTGCCCCGGCTATCGCCGCGGGGAATACGGTTATTTTTAAGCCTGCTGAAAAAACGCCGGTATCTGCATACATGCTTGCGAAGTTATTAAAGGATGCAGGGTTGCCGGATGGAGCGCTGAATCTTGTCCTGAGTACAGGTAAAACAGCAGGAACTACTCTCGTCCCCCACAAGGATGTACCAAAGATCACCTTTACCGGCAGTTTGACGGTCGGGAAAATCATTCGCGACACTGCCGGGTTTAAAAAGGTCACAATGGAACTCGGTTCAAACTCGCCGAATATCGTCTTTGATGACGCCGATATTGATGATGCCGTAGACAGGCTGGTCAATGCAGCCTTTGGATATTCAGGTCAAGTTTGTGTTTCGGCCCAAAGAATTTATGTCCAGGAAGCCATTTATGATGAGTTCCTCAAGAAGTATATTGAAGCAACAAAAAAACTGGAAATCGGTGATCCAATGGAAGAAAGAACAGATTTTGGCCCGATGATCGATGAAAATGCGGCAAAACGAATCCAGGAATGGGTGGAAGAAGCAAAAAACCAAGGGGCGACCATAGAAACTGGTGGCGAAAGAAAGGGAACGATGATGTACCCGACGATCATCACCAATGTGAAAAAGGACATGAAAGTCGTCAAGGAAGAAGCCTTCGCTCCAATTGTTACCGTGATGCCGTTCAAAACGGAAGAAGAAGCGGTTGAAAAAACAAATGACTCCATCTTTGGACTTCAGGCAGGCGTATTTACAAAAGATATCAGCCGCGCTTA
>NZ_JBIQOE010000018.1:0-11548 GCF_047739415.1 Mesobacillus sp.
ATCAGCGTAAGCTCTTCAACTTGATCAAACCAGAAGACATCGGAATCCATTTGACCGACGGATGCATGATGGAACCGGAAGCATCGGTTACGGCTATTGTTTTCTCCCATCCAGAGGCCAGGTATTTCAACGTGTTGAAAAATTAGGAGATTGAACATTTCAGGCTTCTGACAAGTTTGGCGTCAACCGGTAAAAAGCTGTCAAAAGAAGGAGAAAAAGCAAGAGGGATTCCCCCTCTTGCTTTTTCTTATGGCGTTGCTAATTTCTCCTGTTTGTTTTTAAGATTATTAATTGGATAAATCATCACTTATTGGTAAATATTATTTCCATGAAGAGATCTTGGAGGTTTTTTTATGGACTATCAAAATAATATGGAGTTTGAAATCCGTAATGGCTTTTTGCCGAATATGTACAACTCAGACAGATTGAAGGTTTTAGAGGTTTCAGATAGCAGCGTCATCATAAAAATGAGTAACGCCGAAAATCGCAGTGTTTTTCCAGTGGATAATTTTGATTATTGGATCAAACGCGGCTTGTTGGTCAATGTTAATGAAAAGAGACGTACATCCTAATGCAAAAACAGCGGCCCATTTTCAGCCGCTGTTTTCTTTTGTGATGCTATTCATGAAAACAATCCCTGAAGCAAACATTGCCAGTTTGAACGTTGAATGGGATCCTACCATAAAATCTGGTATCGGGTAAGAAGCCGGAATGAACCAGAAGAATGAAAAATAGAGCAGCGGCAAAGTAATGAAAATGATCTTTACCCAGTTGAACTTCCATCTTCCATTTTTTTGATATTCCTTCACTAACCCTGGTATTCCAAGATAAATACCCAAAGGGAAATATAATATAACAGCAAGGATGCTCCACGGAAAGAGCCTAAACGTCTCCCTTCCAATATTCTCAAAGCTTTGCTGAAGATTTCCAATAACAATCAGCAAAATGATAAAACCTGCTGTATACAATAAATACTTTAATACTTTGATCTATTCTCCCTCCTCAACGCATTATTCCAGCTAAACCTTTTAAACTCTTGATAAAGTTTATATGTTTCCCTAAAATCATCTTTCCGCTTCATTTCTTCCTTCTTTGTATTCCAGATATATTCTAAAGCTAAATAATTCATATCCAAATCGTTCGCCTCCCTTGTTCTTAATTCAAGAATAAGGGAATTGAATAATGGAAACATTCACCATCAGATTGATTCTTTCTACGCCTTTTGGCGGAATTGTTTTAAGACCATTAAATGCCTTTTTTCATTTGTGCTTCGTATTCCTTCGAAGTCCTCACTTCTACAGTCAAAGAACCTTTTTCTACTATTGCTTTCAGTAAAAGTGGTACGCCTGTTGTGTTTTCGAACCTGAAATCCTTCCCTCCATAGGATACTGTCGCGTCCCTTCCTTTAGGAACATAGCCTACAGATAGGGAATGATGATGTTTCTCCACATAACCAACACCAAGAACATCCACAGCATTATATAAAGTTGAAGAAGTCTGGCAGATGCCGCCTCCTATCCCCATGACCAGCTTTTTGTTGACAATTTCCTCAGCAGGCTGGTAGCCATGGGCTTCATCACTCGGCCCGACAGTTGTATTAAAGGAAAACACATCTCCTACTCCCAGGATGACATTGTTAATTGCTTCTGCTGATAGCTCAATGTTCTTTGTTCTGCCCGCAACCCCAGCGTTAAAGTAGGTTGTATACTTTCCTACAATTACCTCGCCGAGCTGGGCAGCATCATTGAATTCATATCCGCTTGCCGTTACATAAAGCGGAAGCTCTACGGGTCCCCCTTTTTCTGAAGCCTGGATGATGCTTTCAACCAGCTCCGCTTCCTCCAAAATAATTAAAGGGCTCCCTTTTATCACCTGGCCATCCGGACCAAGTTTATCCGGAATCATCCGTTGATCGTAACCTGGTGTCGCCTCCTTACCGCGAGCCAATTCTCGAGCCCATTGTTCCAATTCAGCTTTAAACTTCTCATTATCGCTGCCGTAACCCATTTCAACCGGCGTAATGGACCTGATCACTTCTTGGGTGGTAGGTTCAATTACATTCACTACTATTGGTTGAGCCTTCTCTTCTTCTTTTTCAGCTGCCTCCTTTTCTTTTTCCTCATTTTCACTTCCTGCCTTGTCCTCCTGTTCAATCACCTTTTTTTCCGTTCCTGCTTTCTCTGCAATTGGTTGTGAACAGCCAGCTAATCCAATGAATGCCGCAAAAATCAAAAACAAAATGACCTTCAAATTTCTCCCCATGTTTCCCCCATCATTCCTATTTATATTTAAAACCAGCATTCTATTATATTCAGGAATACTTTTCCATATTTCCGAAAAATTTTCTCCAAAATAAAATTAATTGCAGAAGTCTTCAAATTTTAAGAAAAAAAAGATAAAATACATATAAACCAATAAGAAAGGTCGGATTTAACATGACTACTGAGATTCGCTCAATTCCTCGGCCCTTGGTAAGAACAAATCAGTGGTTCATAGTCATAAGTGTTTTAATCAACTGGTTAACAGGTATTGAATGGATCTTGACTTTGCCCCTGCTCGCAGGAATTTCAGGACTGATGTTCGGATATAACCCGGTAATGCGGATAGCCAGACGTTTCCTGCGAAAGCAGCCGTCAGATTATATTCCGGAAGACTGGGAACAACAGCAGTTCAATCAAAAAATCGCTGTTGTCTGCTTAGCAGGCGGACTCATTGCCTATGCCAGCGGTTTAACGGCATTGGGACATATATTTACCGTGATGGTAGCGTTGGCTGCTTTTATAGCAATCCTCGGATTTTGCATAGGCTGCTTCATCCGTTTTCAATTATCTAGGTATAAGCATAAGAAACATGCAACTAACTCTTAAGAGGGACCCGTTTTTTTACTATCGGGTCTCTTCTTTTTGACATCCCCATCATTTTTTCGTTGAATTGCTGTGACTGACCCTTTGGAATACTGAGCGTATTCCAATCCTCTTTCTTGATCATCTTCGCTAGATAAACAATCTGCCCGGTATGGCTTGCTTGATGGACGATTTGCCGCTGGATGGCTTCAATGGCTGTGTGCGGTTCTTTTCTTATATAGACTATTTGTTCCAAGTCCTTTTCCGATAGCTGTGAAAGCGTCTGAAAAAGCACAGTCCATCCATCATTCCAGTGAAATAGCAAATCCTCCCTCGTGGCAAATGTTCCCTCGAATTCCCCATCCCTATTGCGGTCAGGCTTTTCACCATCGGTTGTCAAAAAGTCACGGAACCTGGATTTAAGATTGCCGCTCATATGCTTGGCGATAATAGCAATACTGTTGGTTTCTTTGTTTGGAGAATAGTGAAGTTGCTCCAAATTCAATTGTTCCATCGCTCTTTCTGCCTGATTTTTTATGGTTTTAAAATTTTCAGTAGCCAACATTAAATAAGACATTTTCCACACCTCCCTTACGTAATTATTCCTCCTAAAAGAATGAATTCCTTCATTGTTTTTCCAGTTTCAGGATAAATTTTGATTGTTGATTTATTTAATTGTGATAGGAACAACCGAGATTAAAAGTAGTTCGTTCTTTATAGAGTGCATAAAAAAAGTGAGATTCATAAATGAACCTCACACATTTTTATATAATCTCTGCCAAGTTACCGTTAAAACGACGTTTTTGGATAAATATCAATCTTAGTGATAAGGATATTCCTGCTGCAAGCAATCCGATGGTCAGCCCTACCCAATATCCCGAAGCTCCAAGGCCGGTATAATGGGCCAGAAAGTAGCCGACCGGAAGGCAGATGAGCCAGTACGCAATCAATGTGATAATAAAGGATATATTCACGTCTTTGTACCCGCGCAATGCGGCGAGCGCTGTGGCCTGGATTGCGTCGGATATCATGAAAAACAATGCATATATCAAAAATTGGCCAGTTAAAGCGATCACAGCTGGTTCATTTGAATAAAATCCTGCTACCTCATAACGGAACAGGACGACTAACAATCCGGCACCAACTGCAATAATGGCACCAAGATATATCCCCATCCAGCTGTAGGCTTTGGCATCATTATAACGGCCGGCACCGACTTCAAAACCGACCAAAACAGTTTGAGCCATAGAGATGCTCATCGGAATCATATATAGGAAGGATACTATATTTAAAGCTGATTGATAGGCGGCAATCGTCGTGATATTGAATTTACTGATCAAAATCGTGACGACGGCAAACATACTTGTTTCAAAAAAGATTGATAAACCCATAGGGACCCCTATTTTGAGGATTTCCTTTACTTTTTCACCGGAAAATTCCTTGAAGTACTTCAAACCGACAAAATTCGAGAATGGTTTTTGCTTGATTATGACTGCTGCCGTCAATCCCGCAATCAGATAATAAGTAATTGAAGTAGCATAACCTGCTCCGGCTCCTCCTAATTCAGGAAAACCCCAATGACCGAAAATCAGGACATAGTTCAAGAAGAAGTTGATTGGTAACGACATGAGAAGGATATACATCACTACTCTAGTTTTTCCGAGTGCGTAAATGAATGATCTTAATACGTTAAAAATAAACAATGGGATGATTCCAAAACCTAATCCAGCCAGGTAGCGGAACGCCGTTTCATGTACACTTTCAGGCAGGTCCATTGCAGTTAAAATTGGATTGAGTAGAAAAACACCCAAAATGATGACTAGTATTGCAATGATCAATGCCAAATAAATACCATGTGTCAGGATAGAGGATACTTCTTTTCCCTTCTTTTCACCAAAGCGCTGGGCTGCTATTGGCGAAACAGCAAGGAGTATCCCGCTGAGACCGGTGAAGACCGGGCTCCAAATCGAAGATCCGATGGCTACACCCGCAAGGTCTGACGAGTTATATTTCCCTGACATAATCGTATTGAAAAAGACCATTGAAAACATCCCTAATTGAGTGATTAAGATAGGGATCAGCATGACAAAAATCTGTTTTATTTTTTCCTTTGTCGAAAAAGTCTGGTACATCTGCGTACTCCTTGAATATAGTAATTATATAATTATAACAAAATATCATTCCAATAACGGTAGTTTTTTCGGATCACTAAATATTATCATTATTTTAAAAAATGGAAATACCCCCCTAATTATTTCCTTCAAAATCCTTGATACAATAGAAATATATCGAGGAGTGAATCAACATGAAAATCATAAAAATTCTACTGCTTTCGTCTCTGCTTGCCGTCCTGTCATTTTCAGCATGGATTTACTATCCCCAATACCAAATCAATAAAATCAAGCAGGAAACTGCGCCTTCTGTTGAAAAGACATATAAGCTTACCTATATAGATTACTACCGAACAATTCCGGACAGTACTATTAACCATCTGGCTCTTGGCGATTCAATCATACGTGGGTACCATATCCCAGAAGAAGAGAATTTCATCAGTCAATTTTCCACTCAACTCGGGATGGAAACTGGCAAACAAGTTCTTTCACAAAATGAAGGAGTAATCGGGATAACAAGTGAGAGGTTAAATCAGCTAGTTCAGGATGGAGCGTATGACGAAGCGATCAAAGAAGCTGACCTCATTACCGTTAATGTTGGTGGCAATGATATTCTTAAATTAGTCAAAAAAAGCGATATCTATAGTGCTCTAAAATCCTTTGAAAGTTTGCAAGAAGGGTTTTCCCAAAACCTTGCGGAGATCACAGCAAAAATTGGTGAGTTGAATCCTTCAGCGACAATCGTCCTTCTTGAGCTTTATAACCCGATGCCAGCTGATCATCAATTTTATTCTCTTGCGGATAAACTTCTTCCAAAGTGGAATTTAATGATCTACGAGGCTGCAAAGGGTACTTCTTCTTCCATAGTTATACAAACTACAAATGTCATCAACAGCGATACTTTGGAATTTCTGGCTAGTGATGGAGTGCACCCAAACCCTTCAGGCAATACAGCGATATCAAGTCAGATGCTTCAGCAATTCCAACAACAGCATAAAGCGGATGCCGTCCTGGCAAACCGCCAAAATTAAGCTGGGCAATAAGCCTGGCTTTTATTTATTTTGCTGTCCCTCCTCGAAATGTTCATTTAACAAGGGGTTTTCAGTTGTAGCGAAATTGACGGATTGCAGACTTGATTCTTCATCCAGTCCAAATAATTTAGCTACTTCATTTTCATAGGCATTATCTGCCTTTTCTTTCTTCATTTTTGTACACCCCCTTTCTAGAATTGAAACTAAGAGCGATATTCCGCCTGATAAGAGTTGCGGCCTGAATGTACCGACAACAGTGTGTCCGCATATCCTACCAGCCTATTTACAATTTCTTCTGCAAGACCATAGACAAGCTGATAATTATCTTCTTCATGAAGTCCAGGATCATCGAAAATTACCGTGGTATTGATAAATATATCCTTATTCCCATATAGATTGTAATGGATTATTGCCTTTCCCGCTGCTCCTCCGCTATCCGGATCCTTAAATCCTGGCAGAAAAACATACCATTCTTCTGCTCTGGCAGAACGAAAATTCTTGGTGAAATTCATCCCCGTGATTTCTCTAGAGGTGTTTGAGTTTTCTATGGAAACAATCTTATTTTTCTCGCTCATTGTTCTCACCGCTTATTTTAGCTTATTTCTTACTTAAATCATTCCGGTCTGCAGCTAGTGGTGGCTGTTCAAGCCATCCTTCTTCGATCATGATATTGGCTCCATCTTCAGCATATAATAATATTTCTGCATTTAGGCGGGCATAAACGCCTGCAATATCCTTTCTTTGACTGGCCGCAACTGACATTCCGTAGTTGCCGCTGCCTGAAAAATTCATAAGTCCAAAATGGAACATCAGCAATTTATCCGAAAATGGAGGTTCCTGTGATTTGGAAACCTCATGATCCCAGGTCATCGGAACTGGAAGGTTTTCATCACGAAGATATCCAGAGAAAATCTTGATGTGTTTTTCCGATATTTCCTTCCCTCTTAGTAAATACTTTTTAACCTTATTGGATTGTGCAACCTGGCTGAAACCAATTGCTAGTGCTTCCCCTAATTTATTTGTCTGTATATTTGCGTATAAGTGAGTAATCTCCATAGCCGTCAATGGACGATTATCACCCATAAAATCTGATAAAAAACTTTGTTTATGAATGAACTCGTTTTTATCAGGATAAGGGATATAAGCGGGCCGAACTGCTAACCCTTTCTTTTGCAATAAATCTGTTACTTCATTATTCAACTCAATTGCTGAATGTAAGCATTTCGTGTAGAAAGATAAAATATCACTTCTGAATACATGAGGCTGAATGAAACCATATATAGCCAAGCCACCTCTTGACATATGCTTGATGTAACTTAAATAGAATGCATCTGAAAATAACCTTGGTGCATGCTTTTTTACGTCCTGCGGTGTAAAACCGATGGGAACAGGAATATTTTCCTTTATAAATATTTGTTTGATATCTTCTACATGCTGTATTGATATATCCAGTGCGTGTTCCACCACTGTCCTAATCTCCGGATCCTCTGCCGTTTCAAGGAAATGTCCAAAAATGCAGATAGACATTGAATCTCCAAGGTAATTTTGATGGAGTGCCGCTAATTCAGCTGATGTCAACTGGATGTTTTCATGATTTGCCACTTCTTTCAAACCCTTCTGTTTATTTAAGGATAGAATCCCCCTTAGTAATGAAATTATAATGGTATTACTGTACCGGTTATGGTCAGCTTTTACAGTTTTTTTCTGATTTTTGATACAAACTTTAATACCCAAGCAGTCTCCCACAAAAAAATACCAGCACCTTCTACAATACAGGTGCTGGCTTTCTATTGGCAGGGATTATAAAAACCAAACTTTTACGATCTTTTCGCCTTCAATTTCATAGATGGCAACCGCTTTTTTCGGCTCGGAATTTTCCCTGCCTGTTATGAGTTCGTGATCAACAACCTTGTTTCCATGGACCATCCTGGCCAATAATTCAGCATGGTTATTTGGATGCTGTTTAAATAGCCTGCCATATCTGGTACGCATTTCATTAATACCTCTGGTCGTTATTTCATTTCCGGGAAAATTCATAATGATTACATCTTCACTATACACTGACAAAAACTCTTCTAAATTTTGTGTGTTATAGGCATCGAGCTGTTTTTGCGCGAGCATTTCTGAGATTCTTTCCATAAAACATGCTCCCCTTCAAATTGAAATTTGTTTACTTTTTATTATA
This sequence comes from Mesobacillus sp., assembly GCF_047739415.1. Taxonomy (GTDB): domain Bacteria; phylum Bacillota; class Bacilli; order Bacillales; family Cytobacillaceae; genus Mesobacillus. The sequence goes on from NZ_JBIQOE010000018.1 coordinate 8,171, forward strand.
CAAAACCCCCTGGAGTCCAGGGGGGAGTAATTAGTTATTAACCAACTTATGAGAATGTTTCTTTGCTGCGGCTTTTTTGCCAATTGTGTCTTCTGCCTGTGTAGATCGCTTGATAAAGAAAGCGAGTACCAAAGCGATGAACGAAAGGAATACTGTCACATAAAAAGCGTCATTGATTCCATGCAGCATCGCTTGCATTGCAATCTGCTGCTCCATTTCTGCTTGTACAGCAGGTGTAACAGCTTTACCTGCTGCAGCAGCCTCTTTGAGTGCTGAGGCAGCTAATTCTTTTCCGTAGGTTTCTGCCCGCATCGACATCACGGTCACCAACAACGCTGTTCCGATTGCACCGGAAACCTGCTGCATCGTATTGTTCATTGCTGTGCCATGCGGATAGTATCGCGCTGGCAATTGGTTTAGTCCGTTTGTGTTAACAGGCATATTAACCATCGACATACCGAACATGCGAACAGTATAAAGGATGATTAGCTGAGTATAAGTTGTTTCCATTGAAAGCTTGCTGAAATAGTAACTTGTTACAAGTGTGATTGCCAGACCAACAATTGCTAATGCTCGACCGCCAAATTTATCAAATAATCGACCGGTTATCGGAGACATAATTGCCATTGCAATTGCACCTGGCAAAAGCATTAAACCTGCATCCAATGGAGAAATCCCCCGGATTGTCTGCACATAGATTGGCAGCAATAGCATGCCCGAGAACATCGCCATTGTGACGATCATCGAAATCACTGATGATAATGCAAACATTGGATACTTATAGATCCTGAAGTTAAGCATAGGATTATCCTGGCTTAATTGACGAAGGATAAAGACGATAAGTGCAACTGCACCGATTGCCAAAGTTAGGTAAACATGTGGACTGTCCCACCCCTTTGAACCGGCAGAGCTGAACCCGTACAGAAGCCCGCCAAACCCAATGCTTGATAGGGACAATGAAATAATGTCGAGACGCATATACACTTTTTCTTTTTTATCTTTTAACATGACAAATCCTAGTAATAAGATTATGGCAGCGATTGGCGTTACAAAATGGAACAGCATTCTCCAATCGTAATGCTCGATCAGCCAGCCTGACAGTGTCGGACCTATTGCTGGTGCAAACATAAGCACCAATCCGAATACTCCCATTGCGGTTCCACGTTTTTCAATAGGGAAACTTACAAGCATGACATTCATCAATAGAGGCATCATGATTGCCGTACCAGAGGCCTGAATCATTCTCCCTGCTAACAGAAGCGGAAAAATGTGGGCTGCTCCAGCTATAATCGTTCCGGCAGTGAATAAACCCATTGCTGTCAAAAATAAATTCCTTACCGAATACTTTTGAATTAAATACGCACTAAGCGGAATCATCACACCACTGACGAGCATGAAGCCAGTTGTCAGCCATTGTACTGTAGTTGCCTCAACCTTCAAGTCAGTCATTATGGATGGTAAAGCTATATTGAGCAATGTATTATTTAAAAATGCAATAAAAGCTCCAACAATTAATACCGCCAATATTCCATAAGGCGGTTTGTCAGGTGTTTTCATGTTATGTTCCAATCTATCTTCCCCCTATATTGTTCACAAATTTGTAAACAATGTAATTGCATAGACACTAGCATATACCATCAGTACAATTTTTGCAATGTTTTTAAACTACCTTTATAAAGGGATTTGTAAAGTCCGGAAATTTGATGTAGTATATTTTTTATACACCCGGTATAAAAAAGGTTAAGGTGATGAAATGAACGACAGAAAACGCCATGTTATTGAAAAAGCACATCAGCTATTCATCGAAAAAGGATTCCAGGCCACCTCTATACAGGATATCCTTGATTTCAGCGGAATATCAAAAGGAACCTTCTATAATTATTTCACATCCAAAAATCAGTTACTTATGGATATTTTTAAAACAGCCTTTAGAAAGATGGAGATCGATCGCAATGGACTGCTGCATGGCCAGGATCCTGGTAACCCGGAAATCTTTATTAGCCAAATCGAATTTCAGATGAATGCAAACCGTAAAAACAAAATCGTCCCGCTATTTGAAGAAGTGTTTTTCTCTGGAGATAAAGAACTTAAGCAATTCATTGAAGTGGGACAGATGAAGATATTACGCTGGTTTTCAGACCGGCTTGGAGACATAACGGATGAAATTTGCCAGCCATACCTTCTTGATGCGGCCATAATGCTTAATGGAATCCTGCTTCAGAATATTAGATTTCATCGTAAAGCAAACGGTGAGGCAGCAAGTTTACGCCCGGTTGTCCACTATAGTGTAAATCGGATTTTGAATATGCTTGAAGATCTGGCGCTATCTGGAGACCAATTGTTGCCACCCGAAACCTTGGATAACTGGCTTCCGGTATCTGCAACTGAGTCCCTTGACTGGAGGATGAAAGTTCAATCAGTTCTATCCCGCCTGAAAAAGCTGGAATGTATTAATAGTGATTCTCTCAGAAAGCTGGATTTCATCGAGGAAGAAATCCTTCGATCATCATCACCAAGAAAATTCCTGATTGACAGTGTTTTGTTATCAATGAACACGGTCGATAAAAGTGAACTCGATGAATTACAATCGCTATTAGACGATCATTTGCTTGAGAAGGCATAAAAAAACAGGGGGAAAACAGTTTATTGGTTTTCTCCCCGTTTTTTTGTATTTATGTGAGGATTATGCTGTCTATGATAGAGGGCGTTTATTTATTTTGCTTATATATAACCGAAATTTGTCTTTTTCTCGCTTTATTGGTACGTGATCGATATAAATGTGAGCATAAGTTGCTTAAGTTTTGCATTTAAGTCGAAATAACAACTAAATTTCCGTTCAATTATCTGAGTTTTATTGATATAAGCAACTTAATTGGCGATTTTCACAACTTTATTGGCGATAATTTAAATTTATTGGCGAACTGGAAATTTTGAGCGATTTTTACCAGTTAACATTAAGTTTTGATAAGGTCAAAAAACTGCTTTCTAAATGATTTTAATTTGCAGTTCCATATAATGTTGACAGCAACCTGATTCTCTCCTGTAACTCAAAATCAATCTTCCGTTTTTAACCCGCCTAAATAATATTCTACGAGCTCAGCATAGTCTTCAAGATCGTCTTTTCCTTGCTCTGTAATGACATAAATACCTCTCTCCACTCGTTCGAACCATTTGTAATAGTTTTTCTGCAGAATCAAGGGCGTCTTATCCCCTGTTCCGAGAGCAACGAGCGCTTTCGGAGACATTTGTCCGAGTTTTTCAAGGTAACAGGCGATTTGGATGCAATTTTCTTTGTAGGCAGTCATGATCTTGGTTTTGTTGCTGCCGCCGATATTGTAGTCAGCGCTTCTTCCCTCTATTTCTTTAATCAAGGCTGCT
>NZ_JBIQOE010000019.1:0-33193 GCF_047739415.1 Mesobacillus sp.
AATGAAGTCAAAGAACGACTTCACTGGTCGGCCCTCCAGCGCTTGTCGGGGCTAAACAAGGCGCTTGCGCTTTTTGTTCTGACAGAAGATGTTACTTCCAGAAAAGGACGGGAATTATAGTAAAAAACATCGGTTGGAGGAAAGAAAATGTGTGGAAGGTTTTCATTATTTGAGGATATAGGTTCGTTGAAGGAACAATTTCAGTTCGACTTCCAGGGTGATCTTGATGCCAGGTACAATATAGCTCCTGGACAGGACATTTTGACGGTGATTGATAATGGAGAAGGCAGGATAGGGACAAGAATGAGGTGGGGATTGATTCCTTTCTGGGCGGATGACGAGAAAATCGGTTACAGAATGATCAATGCTCGCGCGGAGACAGTTGATGAAAAAGCGAGTTTCAAGCATGCGCTTAAACAAAGACGCTGCCTGATCCTTACTGATGGATTTTACGAATGGAAAAAAGATGGCAAACAAAAACAGCCATACCGATTTGGTATGAAAAATAAAAAGCCTTTTGCATTAGCTGGGCTTTGGGAAAATTGGAATAAGGATGGGAAGGAGATTACTTCCTGCACGATTATCACTACTGGTCCAAATGAGGTCACCGAAAAAATTCATGACAGAATGCCAGTGATTCTTCCGGAAGACAAGCTTAATCTTTGGCTCGACAGTTCGATTGCCCAACCTCAAAAACTTAAACAGCTTTTGGTTCCATTCGATGCCGACGCGATGGAAGCTTACCCAGTTTCCACCGAAATTAATTCGGCCAAAAATGAGGGAAAAGAGTTAATTGCTCCAATTAACAGCTTATAGGGAAAAATTCCCTTTTATTCCGGGATGTTTAATACAAGTCTTGATTGTGGTATAGAAAGACACAGCCAAACACCAAGATGAAAACATCCTGGAAAGAGGGGTTAACATGAATGGTTTTACTAAAACGGGTTTTTATGAACTGATTTACAAAAATGAACGTTTTTCTTTTTTACAATATATTCGTAAAGATGTAATCTGTGATGTTTGTTATATAACTTTGAAAAATGTAATTACTGGCGAAACAATGACTTTTGATAAATCCGAAGTCCGTAGTTTGAAAATAGCCGGCGAGGAAGCCAATGCCAGCTAACTATTGCCTATTGTATCATCTTTTCTTTATACTATAGAGTATGAAACTCATATAAAGGAAGTGCAGAAGATGATCCACACGAACTGGCACGAACGCGAAACGATTAAGAATCTGAAGTGCGTTCACACAGATGCAAAAAAATACATTGTAAATAACAAGCTGACAACTGGAAAGGTATATGAAGTGAAAAACGAAACCGAGGAATTTTATTTCATTGTTGATAATTCCGGCAAGGTTGGCGGTTATTACAAAGAATATTTTGAAGAGGTAAATTAAGTTCGCAGGCTGCCCGGGTGACCGGGCAGCCTTTTGTTTGGGGGTGCCCTTTTTAAATGAAGGAATTCCCAGACTATCTTCCCCAGTGGTATGATAAAGGAATATACGGCCAAATGGGAGTTGGGAAGATGGTTAAGAAAATCACGCTGGAAGGTAATACAGTAATGCTGGTGCCGATGGAAACCAGTCATCTTGATGGTTTGTGGGAAGCTGGGCAAAACCAGTCTATATGGGAATTTACATCTTCGAAGGTCAGTAGCAAAGAAGACATGAAAAAAGTTATTGAAGCAGCAATGGTTGAGAGAGAGAAAGGAACACAGATCCCATTTATCGTTCTTGATAAGCAAACGGATAAAATAGTTGGCAGCTCGAGATATCTTGATATTTCAAAAGCGCATAAATCACTTGAAATTGGCTGGACATGGTACAGTCCTGTTTACTGGAGAACGGGTGTGAATACAGAGACGAAATTGCTCTTGCTCCAATATGCTTTTGAGAAAATGGAAGTAAACAGAGTGCAATTTTGTACAGATTCCCGGAATGTACGCTCGCAAAATGCTATTGCCCGTCTCGGTGCCCAAAGAGAAGGGGTGTTGCGCAAACATCGAATGATTGCTGACGGTTATATCAGGGACACCGTTGTCTTTAGCATTATTAAAGAAGAGTGGCCACAGATTAAAACAGGACTACAAGATAAATTGAATCGAAAATAGCAATGCAAAAGGAAGGTTATTTCATTGGTATATCTAGGAGTAGGGCTTGGGGGAATGTTAGGCAGCCTCTTGCGGTACTTAGTCAGTATTAGTACAAGCGATTTTTTAAATAATGGATTTCCCATGGGGACATTAATTGCCAATTATGCAGGCTCTTTGTTCCTGGGGTGGTTCACAGCCCGCATCATAGCAAGAAGGAAACTGAATCCGGTACTGTCGGCAACAATTGGTACGGGTCTAACAGGATCATTCACAACATTTTCGACCTTCAGCCTTGAAACGCTGGTAATGATAGAGAACGGTAGTATAGGGATGGCAATATTCTATGTGCTTCTCAGTGCTATTGGCGGGCTGCTCCATGCAGCAGCAGGCTATAAGCTGGGCGCTGGTTCTGTCAGGGGGCCGGGTAAATGATTGGGTTTGTATTGGTTGCTTTAGGTGGATTGACCGGAGCTCTTTCAAGGTTCGGTGTCCAGAAGTTAATGCCCCACTCGGTTCTGCCTGTCGCTACACTCACTGTGAACATCCTTGGGTCCTTTTTACTCGGGTGGATAGTTGGTCAAGGAATCCAGGGGAATTTATATCTTTTTGCAGCCACAGGCTTCATGGGGGCATTCACCACTTTTTCCACACTGAATGTTGACTTGGTCAAGCTAATCATCAACAAAGACAACAAAACTGTGTTGGTATATGTAATTAGTACATATATTGGAGGTCTCTTCAGTGCAGCTGCAGGACTTTTTATTGGCAGATTATTATGAGTAAGGAAACAACACCATTGCTGGTGTTGTTTCTTTGCTTAAAGATTATTCTAAGTCTCTTTTCTCTCTCAATAGCTCGGTAAGGTCCTTGTCGAGTTCCTCATAACCGGTCTCACCCTTGGCCATGAAAGACAGTCTGCCGATTATGGCGTTGATTTCATTTTGGAGGACCATCAATTGATCTTCTCTTTCCTTGCTCCCTAAATTTGGTGAAGCATTTTGGTTGTTAAACTCTTTCATGCCAACTTCTTTCCTGCTAACTTTTACATTATCGATCATTAAAAGTTTATCACTGATTTTCTCTAGAAAATAAACATCATGTGAGACTACCATTATCGAACCCTGGAAATCCAATAAAGTTTTTTCGAGACTTTCCCTGCTAGCCAAGTCGAGATGATTGGTCGGTTCGTCTAGAATCAGCAAATCGATTTCACTGAAGAGCATCATCACGAGCTTTACTCTCGTTCTCTCGCCAAGGCTTAGGTGGCTGATTGGAACCGTAAGCTTTTCTTCCGGGAGTCCAATATTGGCAAAAATCGTCCTCGCTCTGCCGATCGATTCTCTGTCTGTAAGTCCTGTATACTCCAGCGCTGTTTTTTTGGAAGGGAGGTCTGATACATCCTGGCTGAGGTATCCAATCCTCATTGTTTCGCTGACCCAAACCTCACCAGAAGTAGCTGTTTCTTCACCGAGCAATATTTTAATCAGGGTTGTTTTTCCACTGCCGTTTTTACCTAACAATGCCATTCTTTCTCCATGGTTCATATAAAAATGGCTCTTTTCAAATAAACAGCGGCTGCCGAAGGATTTTGAGAGCTCTCTGGCTTCTAAAATGCGTTTCCCTTTTTTACGGCTATGCTGAAACTCGAAACGGACCTTAGTTTCTTCCTTGGGCGGTTTGACTTCATTCTTTTCAAGCTCCTGATTCAGCCGTTTCATCTTCGACTTTATTTGATTATCCATCTTCTTTGCTTTCACACGATGGTATTCCTTGAAGCCGATTTGTCGTCTTTCAGAGGCGGAACCCTGTTTCGTTGAATCCCTATGGGCTTTTTCCGACCAGTTCTTAAGGTTGGCCATTTGCTGTTCAATTTGTTGTTTATGTTTTTGCTGTATTTCGTATTGATGAAGCTGAATTTCATACTGTCTTTCTTTTTCCTCGCGGTAAGAAGAGTAATTACCCTTGAACGAGTTAGTAGAGCCATCCTCTATTTCGATGATTTCTGTCACGGCGCGGTCGAGGAAATATCGATCATGAGAAATGATGATCACGGCACCTTTGAAAGATTTCAATTCATCGATCAGCCACTCTACACCTTGCAAGTCCAGGTGGTTTGTCGGCTCATCGAGTATCAGAAGTTCTGGCCTGCTTGCCCATACACTTGCAAGTGAGATTTTCAATTTTTCACCGCCGCTTAACTTACTCCAAACAGGATCAACCCAATCAATTTCCTTGTTAAGCCCTAATTGACTTGAAAGCTGAAAGAGGCCGTTTTCTGCCAGAGAATAGGAGTCCTCCAAGTCATGTATGGAAAACTCCGTGGATTGTTTAAGGTAGCCAATGTTCAAGCTGCTGTTAATAGTGTCGATTATTCCTTTATCAGGGATAATACTCCCATATATAATATTGGCTAATGTAGTCTTACCGGCGCCGTTATTGCCGACCAGTCCAATACGGCTGTCTTGTTTTATATCAATTTCCGCATTTTGTAATATTTGCTTTTCATTAAAGCTCTTCTGAATACCTCTTATTTTCATGATTGTCATAAAAAATTCCACCTTTCGTTTTGTGACTATTGAATGAAGGTGTGTATTTTATCCATCAAAAAAACCTCCCAGGTGTTACCCGGAAGGTTCTGCAATACACTCACAATAGATTCAAACGCCGCAAAACAAGCATTGTTCATGCCTAAAGGCAACATGCTTTTTTCAGGTTATAAATCGACTGGGAATGGTTAAAAGGGCAGACTAATCCTATTTTCGGGCAACGCGTTTTTCATATTAGAAAAATCGGGCAGAAAATAAGATTAGTATTTCATCGGCTCTTTACCATTCCCTTCGGATATCATTAATTCAAAGTATAACTTGATGAAAAGTTTGCTGTCAACCATAATATTCCACTAAAAAAGCCTGGGAAGCATCGAGTTCCCAGGCACTAGTATATTAAACTTGGTTTTCAACTTTAATTGGACCTTCTTTTTGCGCATAGACCTTTCTTGCCAGTAATGTTTGTACAATCAGGAACATCCCGCCAACTGTCCAGTACAGTGGAAGGGCAGACGGAGCACTTAATGAAAACATCACAATCATAATTGGTGACAGCAGCCCCATGAACTTCATTTGCTTTTTCTGATCCTCGGTTACATTAGACATCGAGACCTTAAACTGCAGGTAGTAAATCAGCCCGGCAGCTGCCGTGATCCAAATATCAGAATGTCCCAGGTTGAACCAGAGGAAGGAATGGCTGGCGATTTCGGCAGAGCCGCTAATTGCATAATAAAGACCCATCAAAATTGGCATCTGTACCAGCATTGGCAGACAGCCAACAGAGAGGGGGTTTACTCCATGCTTCTGATAGAGCCCCATCATTTCCTGCTGTAATTTTCGTTGCTCAGCTGGATCCTTAGTCCCTTTCAGCTTCTTCTGAATCTCATCCATCTCAGGCTTCAGGAATTCCATCTTCTCTTTCATGTTCTGCTGGTTTTTATATTGTTTTAGCATTAAGGGCATTAACACCAGCCTGATGAGCACTGTAATCAAAATGATCGCCAGACCGTAGCTTTCGCCGGTAATGCCGGCGAATAGCTTGATGAGCCAGGTGAAAGGATTGATGAATGTTGACTGGAAGAATGATCCCTCGCTTGTCAACGCCTGGCAGCCAGTTAATAGTGCTGGTATAAATAGAACAATAATCATGGTGAAAAGCTTTTTCATTTTTCTCCTCCTAATTTATATCAAATAGTTATTAACTAAAGGAGAAAAATGGCTGTCTTCATCACCCGGATCAATTTTAATTTTTATTCGCTTAAGAATTTGCAGATGAAATCTCAATCCAAGTTCAGCTTTGTTTTTAAAAGCTGTTTCAGAAACGGAAGGCTTTAGTCTGATCCGCAATAAACATGAATGGATAATAGAGGCGTCACGATATAACCAGAAGACGGACATCGACATGCTGATAAGCAAAGTCAAATAAACACTATAAACCGCTGTTGCATCAACGGACTGAGCATAAATTTCCAATAGCATGCCATCACCTCTTTTCAATCATTGCTCAATTATATTTGAAAAATCGAGTCTGAGCAATTCCTATATTATATACGAAATAAAATTTATAAAGTTTCATTTTCCAGATAGTGGGGGTTTCGAAAATTAGAATAGTGGCTATGTATATAAAACAAACTTCCCAATCCGAAAAGGGGTGGCAAATCATGAAAAAAATAGTATATGGACTAATGATTAATTCAGGTGACGCTGACGAAATGCTGTGGGACCATGGTGTATGGGAAACAGAAGAAGCAGCGAATGAATATATTAAAACAGAAATGTCTACTATCAGCGGCGTTTGGGCGGGAGAGCTCAAGGTCAATGACTCCATTCCAGATGCAGCAGAATATGATGAAGAAGAAATGGTAGAGTGCCCACTATGCGGGATCAAGTACAATCCAGAGGACGTAAACACTGATGATTACGACGAAGCAGTGTGCATCAACTGTGAGCCTGGATACAAGGAAAATATGAATATAGCATAAGACGAATTGCCGTGGACTGGACGTCCATGGCTTTTTGGTATCAGAATGTTATTTGGTTATGAAAAGGGTATAGTTACTGCATTTCACAGGTTGCTTGCTTTTCTTGAACAGGTAACTGCTCAGTCATATACTCTAGTTCCGCAATCAACATAGCTACGGAACGACTTAGTAATTATTATGAAACTGCATGGATTGTGACAGCTTTTCAGGATACGGAGGCAAAGCTGTCAAGAAAAGCTCGTTATTGTGACAGCTTTTCAGGATATGGAGGCAAAGCTGTCAAGAAAAGCCTATTATTGAGACAGCTTTTCAAGATAAGTAAGTCAAGCTGTCAAGAAACCGTCGTTATTGTGACAGCTTTTCAGGATAAGGAGGTCAAGCTGTCAAGAAAGCCCCGTTAATGTGACAGCTTTTCAGGTTAAGGAGCAAAGCTGTCAAGAAACCGTCGTTATTGTGACAGCTTTTCAGGATATGGAGGCAAAGCTGTCAAGAAAAGCTTGTTATTGTGACAGGTTTTCAGGAGAAGAGGCCAAAGCTGTCAAGAAAGTCCCGTTAATGGGAAAGCTTTTCAGTGAAACAAATTTACAACCCCCAGTAGGTTACTGTATCAAAAATTCCAACGATAATTAAAGTGTATCCTGCTAATTTCTGTACAACTGACCCCAGCTTGCGACCTTTTTTCATCAAAGACCCATTCAGGCCGATGTAGGAAATAATAGCTGCAAAGATAATCAGCGGGATCGAAGTTCCAATGGCAAAAACAGACGGAAGGATTGCTCCGTATGAGGTATTCAGGACAATCGGCATAAGTGTAAAGAAGAATAAGGAAAACATCGTTGGACAGAATGCGATTGAAAAGCTTACCCCCATTAAAAAAGATCCTGTTTTTCCGCTGCCGGTCCATTGTGGCAAAACTGAAGTGAAACGATTGATCCAATTAAATGCGAAGACCCCGATAAGTGACAGACCGATCAGGATGAATAGGGGGCCCATCAGTTTGCGGAACCAGGAAAAGAAGCCCGGCAAGATTTGCTGGAAGCTTTGTCCGACCATCCAGACGGCAAGGCCCAGCAATGTAAAGACCAATATTTTCCCCAGTATGAAAAAGGAAATTTCAATCCACTGGCTTTTTGTCTGCAGACTTCGGTTGCCATAATAGGTGATTGCGCCGAGATTTCCTGTCAGCTGGCATGGAGCAAGAGCTCCAACAAGACCTAAAAGGAAGCTTGCCAATAAGGGAATCTGTTCAGACTGATTCACCAGGGTGAAAAATGGTCCGCTCAGGAAATTGCTGATCTCTGTAAATAGTTGATACATAAAGAACCTCCACAAAAACTATTACCACTATGATACTAAAAAAATATCAAAAATGTATGCAGAGAAAAACAGCAGAAAAGTATCCTGCTGTTAATTCACTGCTATATGGGCTGTCAATAGCTTATATGCATTATCTACTTCATCATCGGAAGGAGGTTCAACATCTTTAAGAGGGTACTCGAGCCCTAATGCTTCCCATTTATAGACACCAAGTTTATGATACGGCAAGACTTCAACTTTTTGAACATTCAGCAAAGTGCCGATAAACTCGCCTAATTTGGAGAGATCCTCGATTTCATTTGTAACCCCAGGGACCAGGACGTGGCGGATCCAAATTGGAACTTGATGATCAGATAAAAAGCGGGCGAAATCCAAAATGTGATCATTGGCCATTCCTGTTAATTTGATATGTTTTTTCCTATTGATATGCTTTAAATCCAATAGGATTAGGTCAGTGTAATTCAAAAGCTCTCCAAGCTGCTCTTGAAAAAGAGGGGCGGTTGAATAACATCCACCTGAAGAATCGATAGTGGTGTGCACTCCGAGTTTTTTGCATTCCTTGAAAAGTTCAGTAATAAAAGGAATCTGTAAAAGCGGTTCACCGCCGCTTACTGTGATTCCGCCGCCAGATGCTTCAATAAAAGGCAGATAGGCTTTTAAATCATCAATAATTTCGGAAACAGACATCTGCTTGCCCGTGCCGATCTCCCAGGTGTCTGCATTATGGCAAAACTGGCAGCGCAGCAGGCACCCCTGTGTGAAGATGACATAGCGTATCCCGGGTCCGTCTACAGTTCCAAAGGTTTCAATAGAATGAATGTTTCCGATCATGATGATTTCTCCTTTCATTAAAACAGGAGTTCCCGTCATGGGGAAGGCACTCCTGTTTCTTTACAAATGTTTTATTACATTGTTTCATGGAAAGTACGGTTAATAACATCCATCTGCTGTTCACGTGTTAGCTTGATGAAGTTTACTGCGTATCCAGATACACGGATTGTCAGCTGCGGATATTCTTCAGGATGTTCCATTGCATTTAACAGCGTTTCTCGGTTAAATACGTTTACGTTTAAATGATGGCCGTCTTTGATCGCATAGCCATCAAGGATGGAAACAAGGTTATTTGTACGGCTGTCTTCATCTTTTCCAAGCGCTTTTGGCACGATGGAGAATGTGTTTGAAATTCCGTCCAGAGCATAGCTGTATGGAAGCTTTGCTACAGATGACAGGGAAGCGAGTGTTCCTTTCGTATCGCGGCCGTGCATTGGGTTAGCACCTGGCGCGAATGGTTCGCCAGCGCGTCTTCCATCCGGTGTATTACCTGTCTTTTTACCATAAACGACGTTTGAAGTAATCGTTAAAATTGACATGGTATGAACAGAATTGCGATATGTCGGGTGTTTGCGCAGCTTAGTCATGAAGTTTTTCACAAGTTCAACTGCGATGCTGTCAACACGGTCATCGTTGTTTCCGTATTTAGGGAAGTCGCCTTCTGTTTCAAAATCAACGGCAAGGCCGTTTTCGTCACGTATTACTTTTACTTGTGCATGCTTGATAGCACTCAATGAATCCGCTACTACGCTTAAGCCTGCAATTCCAGTTGCCATTGTGCGAAGGACTTCTGTATCATGCAGCGCCATTTCGATTCTTTCGTAGCTGTATTTATCATGCATGTAGTGGATGACATTAAGAGTATTGATGTAAAGGCCGGCAAGCCATTCCATAACATTATCGAATTTTCCCATTACTTCTTTATAGTCAAGAACTTCAGAAGTAATAGGGCTGAAGCCTGGAGCAACTTGAATCTTAAGCTTTTCATCGACACCGCCATTGATCGCGTAAAGCAAGGCTTTCGCAAGGTTGGCGCGTGCTCCGAAGAACTGCATCTGCTTACCGATTTCCATTGCGGAGACACAGCAGGCAATGCCGTAGTCATCGCCATATTCACAGCGCATCAAGTCGTCATTTTCATATTGGATTGAGCTTGTTTTGATTGACATCTCAGCACAATACTTCTTGAAGTTCTCAGGCAGAGCAGGTGACCATAACACTGTCAGGTTTGGCTCTGGAGCCGGTCCGAGATTGTCTAGTGTATGAAGAAAGCGGAAAGAGTTCTTCGTTACAAGCGATTGCCCATTGTGTGCCATACCGCCGATTGACTCAGTTACCCATGTTGGGTCACCGCTGAATAACTCGTTATAGTCAGGAGTACGCGCAAATTTTACAAGGCGTAGCTTCATGACGAAGTGGTCGACAATCTCTTGAGCTTCTTTTTCAGTAAGTGTGCCATTTTGCAGATCACGTTCAATGTAAATATCCAGGAATGTTGCGACACGGCCAAGGCTCATCGCTGCGCCATTCTGTTCTTTGATTGCTGCCAGGTATGCAAAGTAGACCCATTGGAATGCTTCCACTGCATTGGATGCTGGCTTGGAAATATCATATCCATAACTCTGGGCAAGCTGCTTCAATTCATTCAGTGAACGGTATTGCTCAGAAATTTCTTCCCTTAGGCGCATCGTGTCCTCAGTCATGACACTGCTTGTCATTCCATGATCTTTCTTCTTTTGCTCCATCAGGAAGTCCACACCATAAAGAGCTACACGGCGGTAGTCGCCAATGATGCGGCCGCGTCCGTAAGCATCCGGCAGGCCAGTGATGATTCCGGCTTTACGAGCCTGGAGCATTTCTTTAGTATAAACATCGAATACACCCTGGTTATGCGTTTTACGGAAGTCAGTAAAGATCTTTTCTACCTCTTTATCCAATTCATAACCATATGCCTCGCATGCAGCTTTCGCCATACGAATACCGCCAAAAGGCTGCATAGAGCGTTTAAATGGCTGATCAGTCTGGAAGCCTACAACTTTTTCTTTATTCTGGTCAAGATAGCCAGGTCCATGGGAAGTAATGGTGGATACTACTTTAGTATCCATATCAAGTACACCGCCATTTTCACGTTCCTGCTTTGTTAATTCCATTACCTGCTGCCATAATTGGATCGTTTCCTTAGTTGCACCTTCAAGGAAGCTGGAATCACCAGTATATTCAGAGAAGTTTTTCAGAATGAAGTCCCTAACATTGATATCTTCCTGCCAAGCACCATTTTTAAAGCCTTTCCATTGTTCCATTTAAGTTCACCTCTAAAGTAGATGTTTATATAACAGTTACCACACTTTTATCATACTACGGATATAACAGAATGAGTGTGACATATTTGTGAAATTATGAACAATACAATATTGATAAAGGTTTTAATCTTTAGCTTGATTCGGTTTTAAAAAAACTGTTCTATAATTGTGTGGGTATTTTTTAGTTCTGTTATATATAAATTTCTTTATGTATATAATTCTATCAGGAATTTTAGTACCGTGTTTATAGTGTTATGTATGTTTTGTGTCAATTTCAGAAGAGTAAACAATAGAAAAAACAGGATGCAATATCCTGTTCTCCTTTTAGATTAAGGCTGTTTTCGTAATAATTGTTGTTAAAATCCTATAGCTGATTTTAACGTAATATATACCCTTTTTGCATGTCGGTATTAAGTTTGCATGCTCTTTTTTCATAAGAAGCGTAAACTTAGGATGGAATATAGGTTATTCAATCCATTTTTGTATTCAATAGCAACAAAGTTTGAGAAAAGAGCCTTGATTAATCAACAACGATATAGGCGATCATAGGCCCATTATGTTCACCTGAGGGGTGAGTCAAACAAATCAGCCTGTAGGTTCCTTCTTTATCAAACTGTAATGGGACGACGGTTTCTTCACCTTTTTTTACAACGCCTTTTATATCGGTTCCTTCAATAATGAAAGGATGTTCTTTTCCGTTGACTCCCAGTATCTTCAAACGAACCTTTTCTCCTTTTTCCACAAAGATTGTTCCTGGATCCCACCGGTATGCTTCAATTTCCTTGCCATCATCCTTGGTCGATTTGAACTCGCCTGTCACCATGTGGATTTCCCGGATTTGTTCATTTTGTCCACCTATTGCCGGTGTGGCATCAGGCTTTAGGCTAAACCATAGAGAACCGATGATGGCAATAAAAACGATTAGGCCGAAAAAATATAATGTTTTTCTTTTAAGCACAAAGAAATGCATGTTTTCACCTCCTTATTCTCCTCTTTAAATATCTATGCTCGTCCCCTTGCTGAACTTGTCTATTTTTTTGAATTTCTCTTGTATAGATTAACAGGGCTACAACAAACTATAGATTAGATACAAACCAAGGAGGAAAATATGTACCGTTTATTTACGCATAATGATTTAGATGGGGTGGCCTGCGGGATCTTATTCAGGCTCGCGTTCGGTGAAAAAGCTGATATCCGATATAATTCTGTATCTGGACTCAACTTCCAGGTGGAGAAATATTTCGAGAGAATGAATGACCGCATGAAAAAGGAAGATTACCTTTACATAACAGATTTATCTGTCAATCATGATGTCACTGATAAGATCAATCAGTTTGTTAAAGATGGGGGAAAGGCAAAGCTGATTGACCATCATAAAACAGCATTAATTTTTAATGAATATAGCTGGGGTTTGGTAAAAGTAGAGGATGACTCCGGGACACTGACAAGCGCGGCATCACTCGTATATGACTATTTAGTACAGGAAAATCATCTTGTTAGAAATGGATCACTTGATGAGTTTGTTGAGCTTGTCAGGCAATATGATACCTGGGATTGGGACATCCTCAAGAATTATAAAGCTAAGAATTTGAATGACTTATTCTTTATGGTATCAATAGAAGAATTCGAAGAACGGATGGTACCACGTCTCGAATCCGGGGATACCTTTGAGTATGATGATTTTGAAAAAAAGCTCCTCGAAATGGAAGAAGATAAAATCGAACGATATATTAGGAGGAAAAAACGAGAAATTATCCAAATTGAAAATGATGGTTTATACGGCGGAATCGTTCATGCCGAATCCTATCACTCGGAATTAGGGAATGAACTGGGCAAGGAGTATCCACATCTGGATTATATAGCGATTTTGAACTTGGGTGGAAAGAAAATAAGCTTCAGGACAATCCGTGATGACGTAGATGTATCTGTTGTCGCTGGCAAATTTGGCGGGGGCGGACACGCCAAAGCTTCTGGATGCTCTATGAATAAGGAAGCTTACAACCGCTATATTGAACAAGTATTCCCCCTGGAACCAATCAAGCCGGACGCCTTTAAAAATACCTATAATCTCAAGGGCTCGAAAAATGGATGCTTGTATGAAAATCGTGACCGGGAATTGTATCTGATCTATACGGATGGAACCCGGTATTTTGTTCAGCAGGAAAGTAAAGAGCGCCATGGCCCCTTTGACAGTTTTGAATCAGCCGAACGATTTGTGAAAAGGGAATATGGAGCAGCTCTTGCCCGGGATGACGTATACATTTCCTACCTCGAAAATATCGTATTTAACGGGAGGAATTGAGTACACCCTGTCGATGGACGTGCTAGGCTGTCTATGCCAAGTCAATTGTATTAAAAGGTATTTATATTTAGGTCACCGATGTTCTTTATTGGTGACCTGTTTTATTGATATCATGCATTTAAGGCACCAAAAGGTATCATTAGTGTCCAGGATTTCAAAAACCTGACTATTAAGGTCGCCAATGCATCATTGGGACCGTAATTTTCAAAAATCAGAGTTTTTGGGTTACCAATACGCATCAGTTTTTCATAAACTGGTTTATTTAACCTCCAAAGGATTTTTTAAGGCATAACAAGTTTGGGTAGGTTTTTAAACCTTTACAAAACTTTTCTAATTATTCCAGTTTGATTAAAAAATAATAACACTAAACATTTTTCGACAGGATTCTGTTAAAATTATTTGAGAGAATAGTACACTGGATGTGGTTTGATGAGGAAATTTTTGGCCCTGTTTATGTTGTTGTTTGTAAGTATGAACTCTTCTGCAGAATTTGTTAAAGCAGAGGCGGATGAACCTGTCTTAACTTCTGAGGCAGCCGTTTTGATGGACACCCAATCAGGTGCCATACTATTCGGGAAAAATGAAGAAGCAAAGATGTATCCTGCGAGCCTGACAAAGATTGCAACTGCGATTTATGCTATTGAAACAGCTGACTTGGATGAGCAAGTCGTTGTTAGTGAGGAAATTGAGAATATCGATGGTACAAGGGTTTATTTAAACCCTGGCGAACAGGTGTCTTTGAAGAAGTTAGTTCAGGGAATGCTAATCAATTCAGGAAATGATGCTGCGTTGGCAATTGCCATTCACCTGGACGGTTCTTTAGAAAGTTACTCTGAAAATATAAATAAGTTCCTAGAGACCAATATTGGTGTAGAGGATACTCATTTTGTCAATCCACATGGTTTGTTTGATGAAAATCATTATACAACAGCCAAAGACCTGGGTATGATATTAAACTATGCAATGAAAAGTCCTGATTTTCGGGAAATCTTTGGTACTAAGGAATTGGAGTGGGATGGGGAGTCTTGGGATACAACGATTCTTTCCCACCATCGTATGCTAAAAGGTGAAATTCCGTATGAAAGTGTTACGGGAGGAAAGACAGGCTTTGTGGACCAATCGAAGCAAACTCTTGCCACCACTGCTGATAACGGGAAGTTGCAATTAACTGCGATTTTGCTGAAATCAGAATACAAACGTAAAATTTATGAAGATACTTCAAAACTTTTTGATTTCGGCTTTGCTAATTTTCATTCAGTTCAAATCAGGAAAGGTGAGAAATTCAATAGCGGCAACCTAAAGTTCAAGGCTGGAGATAATCTGTACCTTACCGAGCCGAACTTACAAGGCAATCGAGTGGTAGATGAGGACGGAGTATTAAGAATTGAGAACGGCAGCGGGGAAACGATTCAATCTGTTGAATTAAAGCCTTTGATTGAGAAGAAGCCCGAAGTGAAGAAAACCACAGGACAACCTGAACAAAGTGGGATGCTTTCAATGAATACCTTACTAGGTGCAGCGTTATTTACTTTGGCGGCTATCGCATGGTTGCTGAACCGAAAACAAAAAAAGAATAGGAGATTCAAAAGCAGGTAATCAAACCTGCTTTTTTGTTTGGTCTGGATAGGCAGTTTATTCCTGAAAAGTAAAATACAAGATTGTAAAGAGGTTTTACAATGAATTAATGTATTTTTACAGTGTGTTAATAAGATATTAATAGATTGCCAGTATAGTAAGAGGCGTAGTAAATAACTTTTCTGGAGGTCTTGAAATGATTAAAGCAAACTTTAAAAAGAAGATTCTCCCGATCGCTGTTCTTTCAACTGTAGCGTTCGGCAGCCTGGTAGGTACATTCAATGCGGAAGCGAAAAATGAAGCAAAAGATAACAGTGCAGAAATTAAGAATGTTATTTTTTTGATCGGTGACGGAATGGGAGTTTCCTATACATCAGCATACCGCTACTTGAAAGACAATCCTGAAACAGTAGAAGCTGAGAAGACAGAATTTGACAAGTACCTTGTCGGTAACCAAATGACATACCCTGAAGATCCTGATCAAAACGTAACAGATTCTGCTTCGGCAGCAACAGCAATGTCTGCAGGAATCAAAACATATAACAATGCTATCGCAGTTGACAATAACGGCTCTGAAGTAAAGACAGTTTTGGAAGCTGCTAAGGAAAGCGGAAAAGCAACCGGCCTTGTAGCTACTTCAGAAATCACACACGCAACGCCTGCATCTTTTGGTGCACATGATGAAACCCGGAAGAACATGAACGGAATTGCTGATGATTATTTTGATGAAATGATCAATGGCGAGCATAAAATCGATGTAATGCTAGGCGGCGGTAAAGACCTGTTTGACCGTAAAGATCGTAATCTTGTTGAGGAATTCAAGAGTGCCGGCTACAGCTATGTAGAGAATAAACAAGATTTATTAAAGAATGGCAACGATCAAGTACTTGGTCTTTTTGCCCCGCGTGGAATGGACAAGATGATTGACCGCAATGAAGAAACTCCTTCCCTTGAAGAAATGACCAAATCTGCAATCGACCGTTTGAACAAAGATAAGGACGGCTTTTTCCTAATGGTAGAAGGTAGCCAGGTCGACTGGGCTGGACATGACAATGATATCGTTGCAGCAATGAGTGAAATGGAAGATTTCGAGAAAGCATATAAAGCAGCTATCGAATTTGCCAAGAAGGACAAGAATACTTTAGTCGTTGCGACTGCTGACCATTCAACCGGTGGATATTCAATCGGTGCAGATGGAATCTACAACTGGTTCGGCGCACCGATCAAAGCTGCAAAACGCACTCCAGATTTCATGGCTGCAGAAATTGCTAACGGTGCGGATGCTGAAGATACATTAAAAAAATATATTGACTTTAAATCTGTAGGTCTCCCTGAGCTGACTGCAGAAGAGCTTCAGTCCGTAAAAGACGTTGCTCTAACAAAGAAAGCCAGGGACATTGACGACGCTATTGAACAGATTTTTGATAAACGTTCCCACACTGGCTGGACAACAGGCGGACACACCGGTGAAGACGTACCTGTGTTTGCATTCGGTCCTGGGAAAGAACGTTTCTACGGACAGATCGACAACACTGACAATGCAAAAAATATCTTTGACATTCTAGTAAACGGCAAGAGAAAATAATAAATTTGAAAATCTCCCGCAGGTGCCTTGGATCCGCGGGAGATTTTTTGAAAAGGGGTTTTCATATTGAAAAGATATTTACAACTTATGATAGCTGTATCTATTCTCTCTGGCTGTTCGATTGCCAAGGAAGAAATAAATAAAGAAACAAAGGCTGCTGAAACAGCTGAAAGTCAACAAGTGATTGAAAATAAGGATGGATATGCCCCTAATCCGCAAGTAACTGATGATTCCACGCTGAGAAATGCGGGCGATTCTTTTACTGACAACAAAGGTGAGTTAACGCTTAAGGCAGTGAAAGAAGTGAATAAAACTTTTAATCTGGATGGAATTGTTTATACAATCAAAGATGTTAAATTGCTGCACTTTATCCCTGATTACAGCCTGATCGATTTCTACCATCCGTATACACATGATGAAGAATTTGATTTTGTTAAAATTGGGGTTGAAGTAAAGAACAATGCTGAGGAAAGTTATCATTTTGGGCCGGTAGCACTGGTAAATATCAATGACACAATTCACAAAACTTGGGAAGATGACTTCTACTTGGAAGAGTTACATGGTGAGATTTTAGCCGGACAAAAGAAGCAGGGGAATCTTGGTTTTATTGTGGATGAACTTGATAACCTCGACAAAGTGGAAATTCTGGCAGGGGACCTGGTTGATAAGGATAAGAAGAAGATTGGGGAACCTGTAAAGTACGTTGTTTCGATAGGCGAATAAAAGCAAGGAAGCCATGAAGTAATCATGGCTTCCTTTATGTTATGAGAGTATAAATACAAGAGTAAAACACGACTCGTTTCCAATACTGAAAGTTGATTTTTTGCTTTACTGTTTTAATAACGATGTTGAAAGCAGCATTAAAAAAGAAATACCAGCCAGGGCTATTACCCAAAGCCAGGCAGATTCCATATTGCCAGACTCAATCGCCATATAGATTGCCGTCGGCGCAGTCTGGGTCCTTCCTGGGAGGTTGCCGGCAAACATAAGCGTTGCCCCAAATTCCCCGAGAGCTCTCGCAAAGCTGAGAATAACCCCGGTGATTAAAGTCTTGGCTGAGAGGGGCAATGTGACATATAAAAATACCTTCCATTCATTCGCTCCGTCAACTCTTGCTGCTTCCTCGGCACCTGGGTCAACTGACAAAAAGCCTGTCTTTGCAGATTGATACATTAAAGGAAAGGCAACGACAGAAGCAGCAATCACTGCTGCCCACCAGGTAAACATAATGGGACTGCCGAACATGCTTTCAATCATTCTTCCGATTGGGCTATTTATTCCAAAAATGATGATTAATAGGAATCCAACTACAGTTGGAGGAAGTACTAGAGGCAATGTTAAAAGTGTCTCAACTGCTATTTTTCCAACGAAACGCCTTTTTGCCATGTATTTTGCAGATAATATACCGAATAAAAATACAAACACCACAGAGATTGATGCAATCTCTAGGGAAAGTTTTAACGGTGTCCAAAATTCACTGCCCATACATAATCATTCCAATGCTGCTTTAAAGCCATATTTTTTATAAATTTCCCTTGCTTCTTTTCCTTTTAGAAAATTGAAAAAGTCAACAGCTTCTTCCGGATGTTTAGTTCCCGCAATCACACCTGCAGGGTAGACAATCGGATCATGCAAATTCTTTTTAGTAAAAGGAAGGATTCTTACTTTTTGAGAAATCATCGCATCCGTTTTATAAACGATGCCAGCATCGACATTCCCTGTTTCTACATAAGAAAGTACTTGACGGACATCCTTAGTAAAGATAATTTTCTTTCCATGCTCCAACTCTTCCCATAATCGTAAAGAAAGCAGCGCCTGTTTCCCATACATTCCCGCCGGAACAGATTCCGGTGTGCCGAGGGCGATTCTTTTGATATTATCTTGAGTCAGTGATTCTGCTGAATCAATAGTTGTGTTGCTTTTCTGGGTGATTAGAACAAGCTCGTTATTGAGTAGCTTAACGCTATGATTTTGATCGATTAGCCCTTTGCTCTGAAGGGTATTGAATTTGTCCTCAGCTGCAGAGATGAAAAGGTCTACAGGTGCACCTTGGGAAATTTGCTGCTGAAGAGAACCGGAACCTCCAAAGTTATAAACAATCTTAATTCCTGGGTTCTCTTTCATATATATTTGCCCAGCTTCCTCCATAACTTCACTGAGGCTTGCTGCTGCAGAGATGGTTAGTTCAGTTTTAATAGGGTCGCTGTCCTCTGCACAGCCCGGAATGATTAATAATAGGGCTAAAAAAATTATTATATGTAAATTCCTCAATCATGACATCCTTTCAAAAAAATCCTTTTTAAACATATACAATTAACATAACTGATTATGTCGAATAAAAAGGATCCCACATAAAAAAAATATCACAAGTTGGTGAAAATATCATTGATTAAGATGCTGGGGGATATAAAAAGTAAAAAAAACTGCCAAATGGCAGTTTCGTAAATGTTATTGATTTTGTCCGGTCTTTTGATCAATCTGCCTGCAAACCTCATCTGCGGATAGACCGTTTGCCTCAATGACTGATCCTTGTGTCGAAACATCTTGCATTCCCATAACATTTGAATCAATACCAGTGACTACACAGCAGTCACAGCCTTGAGCGTCTGCTTCAGAACGCAATTCGACGACATCATGTCCTCTTTCACGCAAAGCTGCTGATATGTTAGAAAGAGATTGTTCTACACCAACTCTTGCCATCAATAACACCTCCTCACTAATTTAAGTTGTCCGGCACAAGTATAAAATATTCTTAACGCAAGACAATATTAGGGAAAACTAATAGTGACAGGAGGGGTAAGCATGAGCAATAAAAGGAAAAAAGATTCATCAACTATTGGCCTAAACTCAAGCCAGGTGGAAGGGCAGGGAACTACGGTCAGTGAAACGGGCAGCCGTACTGCTTCTTCTTCACGTAAGAAGCAAAAAAGAGGTTAAAAGCAGCAAAATAAAAACCCTCGGAAATTGTCCGAGGGTTTTGGTGTTTAAGCATACATTTCTGCAATTTGTTTTTGAAGCTCTTCATTTTCAAGGTATTCATCATAAGTCATCTGCTTATCAATCAACCCTGAAGGAGTGATCTCCATAATCCTGTTTGCCACAGTTTGAACGAACTGGTGGTCATGGGATGAGAAGATCATTGAACCTTTAAAATTAATCATGCCATTGTTTAGGGCAGTGATGGATTCAAGATCCAGGTGGTTCGTTGGTTCATCCAGCAGGAGGACATTTGCTCCAGATAGCATCATCTTTGAAAGCATGCAGCGGACTTTTTCGCCTCCGGAAAGTACGCTTGCTTTTTTCAGTACGTCCTCACCAGAGAAAAGCATACGGCCAAGGAACCCGCGGAGGAAGCTTTCGCTGTCATCCTTTGGTGAGAATTGGCGAAGCCAGTCAACCAGGGTAAGGTCACTTCCTTCAAAGAACTCAGAGTTGTCTTTAGGGAAGTATGCCTGAGAGGTCGTTACACCCCACTTGAAAGTTCCGCTATCAGGTTCCATTTCTCCGGTAAGAATCTTGAATAATGTCGTAATCGCGATTTCGTTTTTCCCAACAAGTGCAATTTTGTCATCTTTATTCATGATGAAGCTGATATTATCCAAAACCTTTACGCCGTCAATCGTCTTGGTAATTCCATCAACTCTCAATAAGTCATTACCAATTTCACGATCAGGAGTAAATCCAACGTATGGATATTTACGCGATGATGGTTTGATGTCATCGAGCGAGATTTTATCAAGAAGCTTTTTACGTGAAGTGGCCTGCTTGGATTTTGATGCGTTCGCACTGAAGCGAGCAATGAACGCTTGTAATTCCTTGATTTTCTCTTCTTTTTTGCGGTTAGTATCCGACTGCATTTTTAATGCCAGCTGGCTTGATTCGTACCAGAAATCATAGTTCCCGACATAAAGCTGAATTTTGCCAAAATCAAGGTCGGCAATATGAGTACATACTTTATTCAGGAAGTGACGATCGTGGGATACAACAATAACCGTGTTCTCAAAATTGATCAGGAATTCCTCTAACCATTGAATCGCAGCAATATCAAGGTGGTTGGTAGGCTCGTCAAGCAGAAGCACGTCAGGCTTACCGAATAAAGCTTGCGCAAGAAGTACTTTTACTTTCTCTCCGCCGCCAATATCAGCCATTTTTTTATCATGAAGCTCTTCGCCAATACCAAGACCTTTAAGAAGAATCGCTGCTTCGGATTCTGCTTCCCAGCCATTAAGCTCAGCAAATTCACCTTCAAGCTCTGCAGCTTTCATGCCGTCTTCATCTGTAAAGTCTGCCTTCATGTAAATCGCATCTTTTTCCTGCATGACTTCATATAAACGGGCATGTCCCATTATGACGACTTTCAGTACTTCGACATCTTCATATTCGAAGTGGTTCTGCTTCAAAACAGCCATACGCTCACCAGGTGTCATTGAAATATTTCCTGTTTGCGCTTCAATTTCACCTGATAAGATTTTAAGGAAAGTGGATTTGCCTGCACCATTTGCTCCGATCAGGCCATAGCAATTTCCCGGAGTGAATTTAATATTAACATCTTCAAAAAGCTTGCGGTCACCATATCTCAAGCCGACATTTTGAACTGTAATCATTTATTTAGTAGCCTCCATTAATATATATCCCAAAGATTATAACATGTTTGTTTGCTATGAGCGAATTCTTTTTAAAGATAGGGCAGGTATTAAAGTGTATGATTACGATTTTTTTGTGGAATGGTGTTTTTAAAGGGGGCAAAGTGGGAAAAAGCGAGAGTAGTGAGTAATCGAGATAGTTTATATCTATATATCACAATGCCTTCGGAGGTTCTATTGGGAAAATTGTGAAATTTTTATAAAGCTGGTGTCAATTTTTTTGCTCATTTTCACACATTTTTCATATTTTTCATGTAGAATAATAATAGACAAAGTTGGATAAAAGGAGTTTTTGAAAATGGCTAAAAAGCAGCTGGTTGATTTTGTTAACCGCCTAAAGGAATCAGGGATAAAAGTCAGCTTCACTAAGCCAAAATCAGAATTTTTCTCCCTGCAAAAAACAGAGAAACATCCCACAACAGTGAATTCACATTAAGAAATAGACAGGCTCTCCTCATTTTGCTGAACCCTTCATGAATCTCATCTATGAGTCATAATGAAAAGCTTGATCAGTGCGGTAAATAGCATACAAAAAAGCGGTGCAAAGGACCGCTTTTTTGTATGCTTATATTTCATCCATTATTTCTTCGAATACTTCATCTTTATTAAAATCTTCCCCCATTGGGAATTTTTTTATGAATTTGTTGTTTTTATCAATCAGATAAGTAAATGTACTGTGGACGTAAAACCCATTCCCTGGATCACGATACTGAAACTGGAATGTATCGGCAACCTGTTTGATTTTCTTTTGTTCTTCCAAAGTGTCTGCTGGGTCACCCGTCAAGAAGATCCAATTTCCGTCGTTTTCGAGTCCGAAATTGTCCATATATTTCCTCAAAACTTCAGGCGTATCTCGGTATGGATCAATTGTAATAGTTACAAATTGTACTTCCTTACCATAAACACCTTCTTGGATTAAGTCTTTGCGAAGTAGGTTCATTTTTTGTGTTGTCGTTGGGCAGATATCAGGACAATGAGTATAAATGAATTCTACAAGCTTGATAGCCTCTGTTTCTTCACCAAAAGTATAGTTTTCTTCATCCATGGTGACAAGCGTGATGTCCTCTGGAATTTGTGCGTTCGCATCCCGAATTAGAAAAAATGAGATTCCCGATGTAATTCCTATTAATACAATAAGTGAGCTGATAAGATAGATTTTTTTCATAACACAATCCTCCCCCTTATAAAGATATAAGAAATATGAGGAAAATCATATGGACATTGTGTGAACTATGTTAAACATTCAACTTCCAGAAAAAAGATAAGTGAATATTCTTGCAATATAACGAATGAGATTTATAATGAATGGTAAAACAATTTCAACTTAAAGGGAAAAATAAAGGGGAATTAAGCTTTGAAAGCTGATAAAATCATAAAATACTTATTTCAAATCACAGGGTTAATCCTGATTAACAAAGCCGGCTTTTATATTGTAGAGCTGTTTGAGCTGCGTATTCCGGGTAATGTTTTGGGAATGATCCTTCTTTTCGTGCTTTTATGGACGAGGATCGTCAGGCTTGAATGGTTTGAAGGCGCAGCGGATTTTCTCGTTAGGCATTTATCGTTCTTTTTTGTGCCAATTTCAGTTGGTTTGATGACTCTCGGGGGTCTTATTGCAGAAAATGGCATTCAACTTGCGGTTATTTTAGTTTTGAGCGCTATTGTAGGCATGGTGTTTGCGGGAGGCACTTCACATGTGCTGATAAAGCGTAAGGGGGGGAAGGAAACTGGAAACTCTGCTCACGATCTTTAGCATCCTCATAACCTTGCTTGCATACCTTCTCGCCAGGAAGGCCGCGGGTAAATATCCATCTCCACTAACATCCCCGGTATTTTTAAGTACAGTGATTGTAATTACCGTGTTGCTGTTGCTGAATATACCTTATAAGGAATATGAACCAGCAAGTGAGATTATGACCTATTTTCTGGGGCCGGCTACTGTGGCTTTAGCTGTTCCATTATATCGGCAAAGAAAAGTCATTTCTGCTTACGCAGTTCCGGCTTTGTCCGGTCTTATAGCAGGTATAGTCTCGACCATTCTCTCAGCTGTGTTCATAGCGTATTTGCTTAACTTATCAGATTTAATCCTAGTTTCTTTGACGATTAAGTCTATTACAATACCTGTAGCATCGGAGGTTGCAAGGATCATCGGCGCAGATTCGATTTTGGTTGCTGCGTTCGTCATGATCACAGGCATGCTCGGGGCGATGATTGGCCCATTTCTTATGAACACCATGAAAATCTACGACCCTTTTTCGAGAGGTTTGGCAATCGGCACCATTGCTCACGGAATTGGTACCGCAGAAGCCGCCAGGGAAGGAGAGTTGCAGGGCGCAGTTTCAGGAGCATCCATGGGTATGGCCGCTATAATCACTTCGTTATTCCTGCCAATAATTCTCCCGGTATTTTTATAAGGAAGCAAATGAAAAAGGAGACCTCCACAGGTTTCCTTTTTTAATTCAATCTATATTACAATATTCTATCGGACAATTTTCACAGTCGATTTCTTGTTTGAGGTAGAGTAGGTCATGAATGATAATCCTTTTTCTGTATATGGAGATGATTCCTTCATCACGCAATTCCCCAAGCATGCGGCTGACACTTTCCCTGGCAGTTCCACAATAATTTGCTAAATCCTGGTTCGTGATCGGTACGTTGATGTGGATGCCATCGTCCTTTTGAATGCCGTAACTATTGCTCAGCCTAATCAGTGTGGAATATAAAGCTCCTTTTTTGCCGTGCAGGACAAGATCTCGGAATTTAGTGATTGTTTTTCGGATATGGTCATTCATCCATTTTAGGAATTGGTATGCAAGCTGGCTGTTGTTGAACAACGTTTGTTCCAGGTTCTCAATATTAATCGCTGCGGCCTCACCTTCTTCAACTACTCTTGCGTTGAATAAATATCTTGGACCCACTGTAAAGAGGGTTAGCTCGCCTACAATATCGTTTTTATTACATAATCTTAAATACAATTCTTTGCCTTCCGCGTTCATTTTTGAAATCTGTACTTTGCCGGACAGAATAATAAACATTTCTTTTGCTTCCTGTCCTTCGCGGAATAAAAAAGTACCTTTTTTAAATTTAATGATTTTTTCTGAGGCTTTTATTAATTCGCTCATCTCATAAGTTAATTTATTTTGATTCTCATGGCCGGCCACAAAATCTCCACCTTTTCCGTCCGTTGTTAACCTAATTTAAAATGAAATATAAACAAGAGGTCAATAGAGAAAATGTGAACATTATTTTTAGTACGAGTAATTTATCTATATTTTTCTTTTAACTGGTTAATTGTGGTTGACTATATTGGCTAAGAAGAAGTAATCTATTGTAGAAGATAATATTTATATTAGGGAGTATGTTTTATGTTAGGTGTCGTTCTTAACTAACCGTTAATTTCATACGGTCAATCCGGATTTTTTAATTAGACCTATAATAGGTTTATTTAATTATGCGCTGGATTGAATGTTAAGAACAAAGAACATAGTAAAGCATGCTTGATATCCGTGAGCAGAAGCTGTGTATTTGTACACAGCTTTTTCTTATGGAGAGAAGTGCCTGCAGCCATTACTGTGAGGCATTTTAGGAGCCGCTGTGGACTTGTTCCATTGCGGCTTTTTTAATTTATAAAAAATTTAATGATTTGTACCACGATTAGTGTCCAACTCCAGCGTCTAGCCCCTCGAGTCGTTTGGGTTCGCGCAATGAAGTCAAAAAACGCCTTCACTGGTCGCCCCTCCAACGCTTGTCGGGGCTGGACAAGGCGCTTGCGCTTTTCGGTATTTAAGGAGGAGTAAGAATTGAACAAACAAACTTTTGAAATTCTTGGCTACGATAAAGTAAAGGAAGAGATCGCCGGTTTTGCTATGACTGAATCAGGGCGTGTAAAAGCAAGGGAAATGCTCCCTTCCATCAATCTGCATCAAATCACAAGCTGGCAGGAGGAAGTTTATGAAGCGATTGAAATTCTAAGGATTAGCTCCAGTGTTCCAATCCACGGTCTTGAAGGGATGGAAATGGTTCTTAAAGGCTTTAACAAGGGAATCCCGCTTAGGACTGAACAACTCGTGCAATTGCTTTCCTTCCTGGAAACCTGCAATAAGATCCGCCGGTTTATGAAGGATAAGGAGTATGTGGCTCCTAGAGTTTCTGCATACGTATTTGCGATCGAAGAACTTCCCGAACTTGCTGATGAGATACAAAGATGTATTCGAAACGGACAAATTGATGATTACGCATCAAGGGATTTATTGAAGGTTCGGAAACAAATTGGAATCCAGGAAGAGCGTTTAAAAGAGAAGCTCAACCAGTTGCTGAAATCTGCAAAAATTAAACCATTTCTTCAAGAAGCTGTCATCAGCCAAAGAAACGGCAGGTATGTTGTTCCTGTGAAGAAGGAATACCGCGGCAAGGTTAGAGGGACGGTACTCGATACATCAGCATCAGGCTCAACTCTTTTTGTAGAACCCGAGGAAATTGGCATGTTCCAGGATCAGATGGAATGGCTATATTTAGACGAGCAAGCAGAGGTTGAAAAGGTGCTGTTTGCCTTGACTGGTTTGGCTGAGGGGAAAGAGAAAGAAATCCGAATGGCTATTGAGACTATGGTTCATTATGATTATCTGTTTTCAAAGGCAAAATATTGCAGGTCTATTGATGCTACAAAAGTAAGAATTCTAGAGGAGCCAATCATTTTGTTTAATGATGCACGCCATCCTCTTCTTGGTGAAAAAGCTGTTCCATTAACGATTGAAATTGGTACAGATTATCATGCTCTTGTCATTACCGGGCCAAATACAGGCGGGAAAACCGTATCCATCAAGACAGCGGGGCTGCTGTCGTTAATGGCACAAAGCGGACTGCTTCTGCCGGTGGGAGAGGAGAGTGCTGCAGGGATTTTTCATAAAGTGCTTGTCGATATAGGAGATGGTCAAAGCATTGAGCAAAATCTAAGCACGTTCAGTTCCAGGATAGTCAATATTATAGAGATATTGAAGGAAGCCAATGACAAGACGCTTGTCCTTCTTGATGAATTGGGTTCCGGCACTGACCCAGGAGAAGGGATGGGGCTTGCTACAGCCATCCTTGAGAATCTGAACAATAAAGGGGCAACTATATTTGCGACAACTCATTACAGCGAGATTAAAGACTTTGCTGACAATCATGAGGATTTCATGAACGGTTCAATGGAATTTGACCTTGAAACACTTAAGCCCACTTACCGTCTGCGTATCGGAAAGGGCGGGGAAAGCCAGGCTTTTGCAATTGCGCTGAAACTTGGCATCCATCCTAAGCTAATCGAACGGGCGCATACGATAACCTACAAATCTGAGAAGGATTATACTGCGTTATTTACTAACGACCCTTCTGCGTTGAAAGCAAGAGAGCAGCAAATCATTGCTAACAGACACAAGAGAAAGAGGTCATCTGCTGTTTCTAAGAAGCCGGTAACAAGATTTCAAATGGGAGACAGTGTACATGTATTAAGTAGAGGAGAACTAGGCGTGATTTTTAGAGGCCCTGACAGTCAGGGCAATTATCTCGTCCAAGTCAGGGACGGTAAAATCGAGGTTAATTATAAGCGCCTGAAGCTGAATCTGCCTGCATCAGAGCTTTATCCAGAAGACTATGATTTTAGTATTATATTTGAGTCCAAAGAGCACCGAAAGCTGTTGAACCAGATGGATAAAAAACATATTGAAGAACGTGTTATACGTGATGATTCATGAATCTATTACATGCAAGGAGAGCCTTTTTTGGAAAGGGCTCTTTTTTGGGTAAATAGTGAGCTGAATGAAACATTCTTTTGATCTTTTATAAAGGATTTCCCCTATTCATCATTAAGGATCGAAGCCTGATTAGGATAAAAACCCTTTATTTTAAGGATGAAAACGCTTCGAAAATGGACATAAACAGTTCATGGTGTTTACTATTAACAAACCCAAATTTCAGGTTTAAGATTAATCTAACAGCAAAATATGTGATTTTATTCACAAACAGAGGAGTCTTAAAAATGAGTGAACAGCCAATGGAAGTAGCTATCGCCACAGCTTTAAAAAAGAAAAAGTATCTAAGGGAGTCAAAGGCAAAGTACCTGCTTCGGGCAGCACTTGCCGGAGTTTATATTGGCTTTGGCATCATGGTCTCATACCGGCTGGGTGAATATTTTTATGATACTCATTCAGCTGCGACACCTATCGCTAGCTCGATCTTTTTCGGCTTGGCTCTTGTCCTGATTTTGTACGGTGGAGGAGAATTATTCACAAGCAACACAATGATGATGACAATCAGTTCTTTAAAAAAAGCAACAACGTGGAAAGATACCATTGAAAATTGGATAGCGTGTTATTCCGGAAATTTGATAGGAGCGGTATTCTTTGGAATTCTTATAATGCTGTCGGGCATTTTTATATCACCAGAAAAATCCCAATACATGATGGAAACTGTGAGCATGAAAATGAACACACCTGCTTATCAATTGTTCTTTCGTGCAATCCTGTGCAATTGGCTAGTGTGCCTTGCTGTATGGGTTCCGTTTAATGTAAAAGGAGATGGAGCAAAAATAGGAGTCATGATGCTTTTGGTTTTTGCTTTTGTAGTGTCAGGATTCGAGCATAGTGTTGCTAACATGGTCCTCTTTTCGATTGCACTGTTTGTTCCCCATCCTGAAACTGTCAGCATTGCCGGAAGTATATTCAATCTACTGCCTGTTACACTGGGGAATATAATAGGCGGAGGATTTTTTGTTGGTACTTTATATGTCTACCTGAATGCCAAAGGAGTGGTAGGCGAAAAGAATAAAATTAAAACCCAATCAGTGTATGGACAAAATGCATTTAAGCGAATGTAAGCAATTAAAAAATCCACGGAGGAATCCGTGGATTTTAGTTATCGCTATATTTGCATTAATTGTTCTAAGGACATATAAATTCAGCTCGATATTTAAAGGAAAGGGGCTCGTTTCGAGAGGATCAGGCATTTATTCCGTAATTTCAAAGCTTTAAAAAGAGCCTTGTCCTGTCAGCCTTTAAAGGAATTCAAGATCCATTCCCCGACAACTCCACCTAAATAAACTCCCACAATTCCGAGGACACCCGCTAGTACAGGAGGTGCTGGAAGAGGAAGCTTCAGGAATTTAAAGAGGATTCCTACTACTAAACCAGCAACTAAGCTTAA
The DNA here is from genome assembly GCF_047739415.1 of Mesobacillus sp. Lineage (GTDB taxonomy): Bacteria > Bacillota > Bacilli > Bacillales > Cytobacillaceae > Mesobacillus. Next base: position 28,355 of record NZ_JBIQOE010000019.1, read on the forward strand.
GATAATTTCTTTCATGTTTTCACCGCCTCTTATGGCAAGATGGTTATGGATTATTAGTGAGCAGACGTCTGATCACTTATCAGCAACATTATTTTAACATGACAAACATAAATTGAAAACGCTTTATTTATTCTTTTATGATGCTTAAAACAAAATTATCTATTCTTATATTAAAATAGTGGTAAAATATGACTCAAACTCTATAATTCATCAGTTCGGAGGATACAAATGGACAAGCACATCAAGCGCAACATCTTTACTTTGCAAGGTTTTTATCTTTTTGTGTTTTTTGGCATAGGTAGCTTATTTCCTTTATTAAGTGTTTACTTAAGCGAAGTTGAAAAATTAAATGGATACCAGATTGGTATTATTCTGTCTATTGGTCCAGTTATCATGATCTTCTTCCAGCCGTTTTGGGGAATGCTTGCCGATATGAAAAATTCCCATAATGTGCTGCTCACTTTCACAACCTTGATAACAGGGATTGCCGCTATGGGATATATTTTCTTCGAGGGCTTCTTTCCTTTCATCATTGTAGCGACTATTCTTGCGATTTTTCAAAGCGCAATCATTCCTTTGTCAGATAGTATTTCCTTAAAATATACAAGCAATGCCGGAGTCAATTATGGTAATGTTCGATTATTTGGTTCCCTTGGTTTTGGGCTAGCAGTTTTTATAATGGGCCGATTGTCCGAGTGGAACCCGAAAGTGATTTTCTATGCGTTTTTCCTGACATTATTGATATCCGCAGCGTTTTCGCTCAAAATGCCAAGAGAATCTTCGGGACGTCCAAGTGGTCTTTTCGCAGGTATGAAGGATTTAATGCGGATGAAGAGGTTTCTTATTTTCCTTGGAGTTACATTCATGGTTTTTGGTCCTAACCTGGCCAATAACTTTTACTTCAGTCTGTTTGTAGAGGACCGAGGGGGCACTTATACTGGGATTGGTATTGCGTTCCTTATCGCTGTGTTATCCGAAATTCCATTCATGAGGGTTGCTGGAAGCTGGATCCGTAAAATAGGGTTGCTCCAGGTAGCTTTTATTGCAGCGCTAGTGTCATTAATTAGATGGATTTTTTATTTTACAGAGCCTGCTTTATCTCTTGTATACGCATCAGCTGTTATTCAGGGTTTTTCACTTGGATTGTTCATTCCCGCGGGTTTGCAGTATATTCGGGATATCACGCCATTGCATATTACGGCTACGGCAGTGACGATTTATTCCGCAGTTGGCAACGGATTAGGTAACTGGTTTTTCACGTTCTTCGGTGGCATCATTTTTGAGGAATTCAGTATTTATGGGGTGTACATATTCTTTGCTGCTATGACATTAGTCGGTGTATTGCTGACATTCTGGTTGCTGCAGGATGATAAGAAAAGCGCAAGCGCCTTGGTCAGCCCCGACAAGCGCTAGAGGGCCGACCGGTGAAGTCGTTCTTTTTGACTTCATTGGTAGAACCGAAACGTCCCGAGGAGATAGGAGCCGCAGCTAGACAAGCGACTCGAGTTGCTCAAAGCTAACGCTTCTCGCAAGATAATCGAAGAAGCTAAATCAGGGATGAGAATTGGCTAGGCGCTGGAGATAGACACTAATCCAAGTATAAAAAGTTTATACTTTATAATGTAAAAAAACGTCTCTCGAAACAGATAATTAGTGAAAGGATAAAGACGGAATTAGATTAAACCCTTATCAATTTTAAAGGGTTTTTTGTTTTTCCATACTATTGAGAAGTATGGTTTTAGTCTTTATATCAAAAAATAATTTAAGTACGAAAGGAGGGACTTTCATGAAAGAGAATAAAGGTAAAAATCTTGGGCTTGCAGGACGTATGTACGATACATCGGATTATCAAAAAAATGATGAGCTATCAAATGGGCTTGCTATGACCCATGAACAAGCCAGCGACAGTTATGTAGAAGGGCAGATCGGCGGAAAGATTGAGCGCTCGTCCGGAGCCGAAGATGAATTGAATAACAGAGGTTATCAGTAAGCAGGAAATGAGGGGTACAAGTGTCGCATAAAGGTGAATTTCAATCGAATGGTGATCAATACAAAATGCCCAACGCTTTAAAACAAAAGAAAGATTTTGTCTATCGAGTAGGGTACACTTCAAGTACCGGTAATCAGACAAATAACGAAGAGGAACCTGTAAAGAGATCGGATCTATAAAAATTTGCAGGCCCTTCTAAGAAGGGCCTGTTTTTTATCGAGGTCGTGCTATGATACCGTTATGGACTTTGATAAAGCCGTGCCTTAAAATGTCTAAACCGTTCTCATATAAATAAAGCCCCATCTGCTCGACTGTCATCAGTTCCCTATATGTGTGGTTCATGACATCCGCCATGATTTCATAATACAGCTTGGATTTTAACTGAGCCCGGGGTGTTGTCATGATGATATATCCACCCGTTTTTAGGAACTTCGTGTGCCAATCCACGACTTCGCTTTTTAAAGAATCCGGGAAGTGCTCGAGTAATCCGACACTAAGGACGATATCAAATTCTCGGCCAAAAGGAAGCTTGCGAATGTCTTCAACAATGTACTCAGTCTCAAAATCACTTTTATGGTAGACTTTATTGCCTCCTGTTGAGGGATTGCTCCCCAGAAATGGATAAGTATCAGGGAATTCTCCAAACCTTGTATCCTTGCAGAAAGGATCATAATCCACAAAGACAATGTCACCGCCTGGATACATTGCGCTTAACTGCATTGCTTCATATCCTTCAGCGGCACCGAGGAACAGAATTCTTGGCTTGTTTAAATCAAGTCCTTCAAACAAAGCACGTTTGCCCCTTGGATCCCAAATGCCATCCTCGACCCGGTGAGCGTAGTTCCATAGATGTATTCTGATCAATTCACCTAATGCAGATTTTGTTTCTGTCAGCTTGAAATTCGTAAGGCTCTTCATGAAATTCCGTTTCGAATTGTCCATTTCAGCAGGAACATCCTTTACGAACCACTCGTGGAACGACTTGTTGAACATCTGCCAGGAGATGTTCGCCGGAAGACTTTGTTGATTAACTTCTTCCCATTCCTTCTTTTCCTGCGCGAAGGATGTTACCTCGTATGGTCTTCCTACATCTTTCCAGCTTAGCTGGCTCCAATCATTCACGGTATTCAATTTTACAAACTTATTGTATTCCTTTTCTGTAAAATTTCTAAGGTCCATTCTGTAGGAAGGTTGCAATCGGGTTTCATTTGGATTCAAGGCCGGCTCAATTTCTAATTGAAGCAATCTGGTCACCCCACAAATTTATATTGCTTACTAAATTCGTTTCATATTGAGAAAACCCTTTAATTTTCTAAAGATTACAATAATAAAAGCACACCCTGGTTGGATGTGCTTTTAGAAAGAGGAATTGCCGTTTTAAAGCTTTCCACGTCGAATCACTTTGTTGGGGGTAAGGATGCCTTTCTTTAGATAGACAAATCCTCCTTCGAGTGCAGAGCCAATGACGAACTTAGAAGATGCTGATAAAACTTTCATCTTCATCCCTCCTAATGGAAATTGGCTTGCGTTTCTATTTTTACCCATTTAAAATGCTCTTGAAACTTTTGAAAAGGTAGGGGGATTACTATGAGTCATATGGATCCATTGCTTCAAAATAAGCTTTTTCGGCTGCGTCTTGTGTAGCAAATAGAGCATCATCATCTTCAATTACATGTAAGGTTTCGTTCAGGAATAGGGCGAACTGATTAGGATCTTTTGGATGCGGAACAATTTCACCAGCTTTTATGTTTGAAACAGAAGGTACATGAGGGTTACGATAAATTACGAACACTTCATCACCAAATTTCAAATTTTTCGGATCGAGTGAATCCAAGTTTAATACCTCTCTTCGTTAAGTTTTAAGCATTGGTTGCATTGTATGTCGGTGTCATACCTTGAATCATAAATTTTCATTTTGCTGTTTTATCTCATCCCCGGTAAGAATAATATTTCCAGCTTCGAAATCCCGATGCTCATCAACAGACCCTCCGGGCACATAGCGTTGATTTGGTGTGTATGTTGATTTAAGTAAAGCCTTGTTCGGTTTTAAACCCTCTTTATTATTATCCAAAATCTCACCCCCTGGTAAGACTAGTTTTTGTATTGAAGTAAAGGATATACGGGTAATTTAATCTGTGTCATAAACATTGGAAAAGACACTAATTGGTCACAAGTGTAAGGGTTTACATTTCGGGTGTGGTGGTATAATAAAAGTGTAGAAAGAAAGTGATTAACATCTTAGGAGGCTCAACCAATTGTGTTCGTTCCGTAGTGAACGAAAAAAGGTTTATTCCTAAAGTGATGTTACCCTCTCTTTACAAAATCAGTATCACCAGCCGCAGGATCTTGAACCTAATACAAGTTAAACCAGAATGAATGTTGCCTCCTTTTGGTTCATTTCAAAAGGGAAGAAGCGGAAGTCCAGCCTATTATATACTGGTACGCTGGAATGAAGCTTTTAACCAACAGAGTATCAATTGATACTTGGAAAGGTACCAGTTTGAGAGGAAGCTATCAACTTTCAGGTGAAGCGGTTTTTAGGCGAATTTATCCTTGAAGGCAGCTTACAATCCAAATGGATTGGTGAGTCGGGATGCATGATGTGAAGAAAGGCTAAACGATTACTAAAAGGAATAATGAGTCTCTCGGTGATTATACCGAAAAATGTGTTTGTAAAGAGTCGTCATAAAAAGGGGAAACTTTTTTATGAAAAGACACTTTAATGCGGAACAAACACACATCGGCTATAGTAAGAGGATCATACAACTCAATAGTTCCAAAAAGTTTTGGGCTGATGCTGGTTGGGTCTCCTAAGATGTTAAAAAAGAAGCTCGCAAATGAGCTTCTTT
>NZ_JBIQOE010000020.1:0-5194 GCF_047739415.1 Mesobacillus sp.
GTCTACACCTGTCTCTATGATTGTCGTGCTGACCAGGACATCATATTCTCCTTCAAGGAAACCAAGCATGACAGATTCCAATTCATTTTCGGTCATGCGGCCGTGTGCAAAAGTGACACGTGCATCAGGCACAAGCATGGATATCTCTTCAGCCTTCCGTTCGATATCCTCAACTCGGTTATATAGGAAGTAAACTTGTCCGTTCCTGGCAAGCTCTCGCTCAATCGACTCGCGGACAAGTCCCCCGTTGTATTCCATGACATATGTCTGGACAGGAAACCGGTTTTCAGGCGGCGTTTCGATGACTGATAGATCCCTGACGCCTAGCATCGACATGTGCAGTGTTCTTGGAATTGGCGTCGCCGTCAAAGTCAGGACATCTACATTTGTCTTAAGCTGCTTGATTTTTTCCTTATGCGTTACCCCAAAGCGTTGTTCCTCATCTATGATCAGCAGGCCAAGGTCGCTGTAGGTGATTTCCTTTGATAACAGCCTGTGGGTTCCAACAACAATATCAACACTTCCAGCCTTCAGTCCCTTGATCGTCTCCGTTTGCTGCTTGCGGGTACGGAACCTGCTCAACAAACCAATGTTAATCGGGAAGTCCTGAAACCTTTCCCTTAAGGTCTCATAGTGCTGCTGCGCAAGGATGGTCGTTGGCACAAGAAAAGCTACCTGCTTTCCATCAGCAATCGCCTTGAAGGCAGCCCTGATTGCAACCTCTGTTTTACCATAGCCGACATCCCCGCACAGCAAGCGGTCCATCGGGCGTTCACGTTCCATATCAAGCTTGATTTCATGGATGGAACGAACCTGGTCTTCAGTTTCCTGATATGGGAATGATGATTCAAAGTCGCGCTGCATCTCGCCATCAGGAGAGAAAGCGTGCCCGATGCTTGCCTCACGCTCTGCGTAAAGCTTGATCAAATCGTCTGCGATATCTTGTACAGAGGACTGAACCTTGCTCTTGACCCTTTTCCAATCGCTGCCACCGAGCTTATAGACCTTAGGTTCTTTACCTTCTGAGCCGACGTATTTTTGGACGAGGTCAATCTGCTCGACCGGGACGTAAAGCTTATCACTTCCCTGGTATCGGATATGAAGATAATCCTTATGAACGCCATTGATCACCAGCGTTTCTATGCCCAGGTATTTCCCGATTCCGTGGTTTACATGGACGACATAATCGCCAATCTTAAGCTCAGAATAACTCTTGATCCGCTCTGCATTCGACAGCTTTTGTCTTCTCGCAGGCTTCTTTGTTTTTTTATTGAAGAGTTCCTCTTCCGTAATCACAGCTATCTTCTGGATTGGGAATTCAAAGCCCGTATTCAGGCTGCCCTGGATAATCTGAACTTTTCCCGGCAGCAATTCCTGCTTGCTGTTCATTTTTACTGCATCGATTTCATAGTCTTCAAGAACTCGCTCGAGCTTTTTGACTCTTTCGGCGTCCGGACCAAGGAAAATAACCGCATAGTTTCCTTTGCGCCAGCGGTCGACTTCTCCTTTAAGCACATGCATCTGACCATGGAAATTCTGCATCTGCTTGCATGAAATATTGATGATGTTTTGCGGACTCGTGTTTGGAACATGCCTTAAAAATAAAGATAGATATACAATTGGCTTTCCGGCTTTACTCATCAAGTCAGGCAGCTGGTGTGAAATCTTCAGGTCATGAATGATCTGCCCTTCACCGAGGAGACTCGTATACCATTCCGCTTCTTCCTTGCTAAGAGACTCATTCATCTCCTGAACCCTGCTTATTTCATCGACGAACAGGAAACCATTAGACGGCAAGTAATCTATTAAACTTTGAGGCTTTTCGTACGCTATGGATAAGTACTTGAAAACTTGATCAGGTTTTTGACCATTGCGAAGCTGTTCCAATTCATAGCCAATGTTTTGCGACATCAGTGTCTTCGCTTTTTCATCCTTAAGCTTCTTCAAACTGCCTGAGAGCCCTTTTTCCAGCCCCGCGACCAGACGGTCCAGCTGTTCATTCTCGATTGGGTTTTCTGTCGCTGGTCCAATCGCTACAGTTTTCATTTTTTCCTTCGAGCGCTGGTCCTCAAGCGAAAATGTCCTGATTGAGTCAACCTCAGCATCAAACAGCTCAATCCTGATTGGATCTACCGATGTCAGCGGATAAATGTCGATAATTCCGCCGCGGAGGCTGAATTCACCAGGAGCCGAAACCATTTCCGCCCTAACATAGCCCATGCTGACAAACCGGTTAAGAACCGATTCGAGATCAATCTCTTCACCAAGCTTGAATGTCATCTGGAATTTCGACCATAGATCCTTTGGCGGCAGCAGCTTCCTAAGGCCAGCCATCGGGACAATCACAATACCTGTCTTCTTTTTGCTCCAATGATTCAGAGCCTCTATCCTCTGTGCCTTCAGCTCAGGGCTCGAAATACTTATTTCAGCGGCAATCAATTCATTTGCCGGGTAAAGGTAAACATCATTTTCCCCTATTAAATTAACAAGATCATCATATAGTTTTTGCGCTTGCAATAAATTATGTGTGACGATCAGGACGGGACGCTTTGTCTGTTCGTAAATCGCGGCTAAAAAGACCGTCCTCGCCGAACCAGACAGGCCTGCGACGAGCTGTTCCCTAAGCCCCGCATCCATTCCGGAAATAACAGATTGGACATCATCCTGATGACTAAATAGAGCTTTCAGCCCCTGCATCCAAACCTCTCCCTCTCTATAAAAAAATGCTAATCTTTACTTTTTTAAAATGATTGCCGATATACAAACAGAAAAATGCTTTGGATGAGGAATCCAAAGCTTGTCAGTGAATTAGGTAGTCATGCTGGTGGAAGTCTGGGTTGCGTTCCAGGGCTTCCTGACAGTCTTCACAGATCGATTTTATATTGATGTCACCATTTCCTGCGTAAGAAACCATCTCCTGACGCTCTTCCTCGTTCAGCTTATGCAGCCCTAAACTTTCACTGTGGACAGACAAACTGTCCAGCGAGCCAATTTTCGTGCCGCAATGACGGCAATGATAATGTATAGCCATGCCCGTCCCTCCCAAATTAAGTCATTACTCATTATTGACCCTTTGGCAGGAACTTATGCACTTAGCCTATTGTATGATTCTATTTTTACATTATATTACTTGAACAAAAGATTGGCATGTTTATTTCACTATCTTTAACAAAATCCTCTATTGATTGAATGTATTCATAACTTCTAAGAAAGGCTTTTTCATCCATTCTTCACAAGCATCGGCAGACTTAATTACAGCTTCAGCCATCTGTTCGTTTTCTTCCGCGGTAAAACGGCCAAGTACCCAATCCGTGATCGCCATTCCATTTGTAGGGCGGCTGATACCTACCCTGATCCGCTTGAATTCCTGTGTTCCGGTATGGGCAATCGTCGACTTAATTCCATTATGGCCGCCAGCACTGCCTTTTTGGCGCAATCTGATTCTGCCAGTCGGCATATCGAGATCGTCATAGATCACGACAAAATCTTCCAGATCAATATCATAAAAATCCATAACGGCCCTGATTGATTCACCAGAAAGGTTCATATAGGTTAAAGGCTTAAGCAAGATGACCTTTTCACCACCTACAAATCCTTTGCCATATAAGCCTTTATGTTTTGCCTGATCCAATGGGATATTCCACCGTTTGGATAACTCATCAATAACTTCAAAGCCGATATTGTGCCTTGTCTTATCATATTGCCTTCCTGGATTCCCAAGTCCAACAAATAACTTCACTTTCCACACCCCTAACAAAAAAGCATATCATCTCATTCAACCGCTTATTCCCTTGATTCAGGGAAAACCAGAAAGAATTTCTATTTATAATGTACATGAAAACCGCAAAAGACGTAACCCTTTTCAGGCTACGTCCAATGCTCCTTTATTCTTCACTCGCTTCAGTTTCTCTTCCTTCTTCATTTTCAGGCTCTCCTGGTTCTTGTTCTTCTCCAGAATTGATTTCTTCTTCCACTTTAGGAGGAAGGATTGAAACGACTACTGTGTTTTCATCATCATTAATTTCGTAATTTCCTGTTTTGATATCAGCAAGTGTCAGGTTTTCATTAACTTGCAGGTTTGTGATATCCACATCAATTGATTCAGGGATATTGCCTGGAGTCGATGTAATGTTCACTTCGTGGATCGGCTGTTGTAGTACGCCGCCATCCTTGACACCCGCAGCATCGCCAACGAGGTTCACTCGGACGCTTGCATGCACCTTTGAGCTTTTATCGACAACAAGGAAGTCAGCATGGAGAATCTCATTCTTGATATGGTCTTCCTGGTAATCAGTCAGCATGACGTTATGCTGGCTGCCGCCCACATCAAGTGAAATGACGCCATTTCTCCCATTTTCGCGAATAGTCTTCACAAACTCGATGCTGTCTACATAAATCGACTTACTATCAGTAGTCCTTCCATAGACAACTGCTGGAATATTGCCCTCCTGGCGTAATTTCCTCAAGGTAGAACGTTGAGTACCTGTGCGCTCATTTGCTTTCAATACTGCACTCATGATTTTGTCCCCTTCCTATTTCGTAAGTTCTTGTCTATATAAAAAATGCCCCAAAACAAGAAGGTCTAAACGTTTTACTTTTTTTAGAGGCTCTATTAAACATGGCTGTTGAGTTTCGTTCCAGGCACTTCGTTCTCCGCGGGAAATTGCTATAGGTTCTTGACAGCTTTGGCCCTGTTTCCTTGAAACCTGTCACAATAACCAGCTTTTCTTGACAGCTTTGACCCCGTATCCTTGAAACCTGTCACAATAACCAGCTTTTCTTGACAGCTTTGACCCTGTATCCTCAAAACCTGTCACAATAACGAGCTTTTCTTGACAGCTTTGACCCCGTATCCTCAAAACCTGTCACAATAACCAGCTTTTCTTGACAGCTTTGGCCCTGTATCCTTGAAACCTGTCACAATAACCAGCTTTTCTTGACAGCTTTGACCCTGTATCCTCAAAACCTGTCACAATAGCCAGCTTTTCTTGACAGCTTTGGCCCTGTATCCTCAAAACCTGTCACAATAACCAGCTTTTCTTGACAGCTTTGGCCCTGTATCCTCAAAACCTGTCACAATAACCAGCTTTTCTTGACAGCCTCAGCCTCTTCTTCGGAAAGGCATGAAAAAAGCGCAAGCTCCTTGGTCAGCCTAGACCGTATATAAAAGTAATCAGAAACAAGAGTAGGCTTG
>NZ_JBIQOE010000021.1:0-5512 GCF_047739415.1 Mesobacillus sp.
ATGATGGTCTCAAGCTCTTGGGCGCTGCTGTCCAAAAACGTCGGATAATTCTTCTTCATGCCAATCGGCGAACAGCCGCCGCGGATGTAGCCGGTATATTTCTGGATGTCCTTGACAGGAAGCATCTCTACACTCTTTTCCCCAGCTTCCCTCGCAGCCTTTTTCATATCCAGCTCCTCTTCTACCGGGATAACAAATACATATAAATCCTTGCTGGTGCCTACAACAACAAGGGTTTTGTAGACCTGTGCCGGGTCGCGGCCAATTTTACCCGCAACAGCAACACCATCAATCTTCCCATCCTTCGAGTCATAAGTAAGGATTTCATACGGCACCTTCTGCGTATCAAGAATCCTCATTGCGTTCGTTTTAACCTTCGCCATCCTGGTTCCTCCTTATAATGAAGGGTTTTAGGATAATTTTACCTTATGAAAGCCACTCGATTCAATCCGGTCTCTTCTGGCTCACCCTTGAAATCCCAAGTTTTCTAGCTTCCGATTCATATTAACAGCTCTTCTGCCAACAGAAATATAGGTTAAGCCAGCATTATCCGCCACGGCCAAGTCATAGCAATTCCTTCCGTCAAAAATAACCGGCTCACGCATGAATAATGGGTAACGTTCTAATTCATATTGAGTGATTTGCGGCCACTCCGTCATGATGAAGACAACATCCGCGCCTTTAATCGCCATATCCACGGAGTCAGCGTAATAAAGCCGGCTGCCGAATAACTCCTCTACTTTTTCAACGGCTGCCGGGTCATACACGGAAATGTCAGCCTGTTCTTCAAGAAGCTGGGCGATCAGCTCAATTGCAGGTGCCTCACGGATGTCATCAGTATGCGGCTTGAACGCCAGGCCCAGCACAGCCACCCTTTTTCCCTGAAGATTCCCAAACAATTCCCGGGCTTTCTCAAACAACTGCTGCTTCTGCCTGCTGTTCACTTCGATGACGGAGCGCAGGATCTTAAAGTCATAATCATAGTCTTCTGTCAGTTTTTCCAGCGCCTTCGTATCCTTCGGGAAACAGGAACCGCCATAGCCAATTCCCGCTTTTAAAAACTGGCTGCCGATCCGGGCGTCCATGCCCATTCCCTTTGCCACATCTTCAATGTTTGCGCCTGTGTGCTCACACAGATTGGCCACCTCATTGATGAAGCTGATTTTCGTCGCCAGGAAGGCATTTGACGCATACTTGATGAGCTCCGCGCTGCGGATATCTGTCTGAAGGATCGGCCGTCCAAAAGGTTTATATAAATCAGCCACCGCACGGCCCGCCTCATGGTCATCTGCCCCGACAACGATCCGGTCCGCATGGAAGGTGTCAAGGATTCCCGAGCCCTCGCGCAGGAATTCCGGATTTGAAACGACCTTCACCTGGATATTGTCATGAATGATTCCTTGAAGCTTCTGATAGATCCTCTGATTAGTCCCTACTGGCACGGTGCTTTTAATGATAATGACTGCATCTCTGACCAGGTTCATGCCAATCTGTTCAACAGCATCCTCCAGGTATTCAAGGTTTGCCGAGCCGTCCTCATTTTCGGGCGTCCCGACGGCGATAAAAATGTAATCTGCATTTTTACAGGCCAATCTTGAATCGTATGTAAAATGAAGCCTCTCCTTCTCTAAACTCCTTTTGAGCATCTCCTCAAGACCAGGTTCATAAATTGGGCATCTCCCCTGGGAAAGGGCGGTGATTTTCCGTTCATCTATATCAAAACAAGTGACATTATAACCTACCTCAGCAAAACAAACACCGGTAACAAGGCCAACATAGCCTGTCCCAAAAATTGTGATTTCCATATTGGCCCTCCATTTCTGATGCTCTCATTTTATCATGTCGCGGCTCTCTCCTTCTCCTATTCGCTCTATTTGGCAAAAACTTGTCTATCTACATTCTTAGTGGGTAAAAGGAAAAATAGCATGATTTTCACTAATATAGGAAAAATTAGTTATTATGAAGATTTTTAAGGAGGATTGTAGATGAACGATTATACTTCAAAGCTGCCCCGTTTTCCTGAACCCTACTGGCGTAAAACAGCTGAGTTGCCTTCTTTTCCAAAACTGCAGGAGGACCTGAAGGCAGACGTCGCGATTATAGGAGGCGGGATCACTGGATTGACCTCTGCCTATCTGTTGGCGAAGGCTGGTGTGAAAGCCGCTGTGATCGAGGCCGGCAGCATATTGAATGGAACAACCGGCCATACAACAGCCAAGGTGACTGCACAGCACGGCCTGATTTATGACGAGCTGATCAGCCACTTTGGTGAGGATAAGGCACGCCAATATTATCAAGCCAACTATGATGCGATGCAATTTGTTAAAAATCTCGTAAAAGAACAGCAGATTGAATGCGATTTTACCGAAGAAGACGCTTATATATACACCAATTCCGACAAGGAAATGGAAAAGCTGTTAAAGGAATTCAAGGCCTACGAGAAGTTGGGCGTCACAGGAAGTGAGTACGTATCGGAGGTACCTATTCCAGTTGAGGCCATGGCAGCCGTTGTCATGAGGAACCAGGCCCAGTTCCACCCACTTAAATTCTTAAAGCATTTGGTGGAGCGTTTTACAGAGATGGGCGGACAGATTTATGAAAATACAACCGCAGTCGATATGGAGGAAGGCTCTGAGCCTGTCGTCACGACCAGAGATGGACATAAGGTAAGCTGCAATCAGATTATCATCAGCACGCACTTCCCATTTTACGATTTAAAAGGGTTCTATTTTTCAAGGATGCAGGTCAATCGTTCCTATGTGCTTGCCGTAAAAACGGAGAAGGAATTCCCTGGAGGCATGTACATCAATGCCGAGACACCGTCACGATCCCTGCGTTATACAGACTGGAATGGCGAGAAACTGGTGCTATTTGGCGGAGATAGTCATATCACCGGACAGGATGATAATACTCATCAATATTATGAAGCACTTGAGGCGTTCGCCGCGAAGACCTTTGGCGTTAAGGAGATTCCATTCCGCTGGAGCGCGCAGGATCCGACTACCCTAGATAAAATTCCTTTCGTCGGCAAATACTCATCAAGCACCGATAACATCTTTGTTGCCACAGGCTACCGAAAGTGGGGGATGAGCAATGGCATCAATGCTGCGCTGCTCATGTCCGATCTAGTTCTTGGAAAAGACAATCCATATGTGGACGTATTCGAACCACAAAGATTCCATACAAAACCGGATGTGGCGACATTCGTTGCTGATAATGCGCTGGTCGCAAAAGAATTGGTTAAAGGGAAATTGGATCGGCCCTCGACTAATCCAGAGAGCCTTGTTAATGAAGAAGGTGCCGTCGTAACAGTCAACGGCAAACGTGCTGGAGCCTATCGCGATGAAAACGGCCAGCTGCACGTAGTCGATACCACCTGTACCCACATGGGCTGCGAGCTTAACTGGAACAACGGCGAACGCACATGGGACTGCCCATGCCATGGCTCCCGATTCTCCTACAAGGGAGACGTCGTTGAAGGCCCTGCTGAACTGCCGCTAAAAAAAGTTGATCTGGAATAAAACGAAGCCGCCATTCATGTCTGAGTGGCGGCTTTCATTATGTCCAAAAGGAATATATTGGTCCCAACAAGGTTGCCAATGAGGCATGACCCTACGGCTACTCTCCTTTTTCAGCCAAAAGTGTCTTATGAATCCAGATGCTTGCCTGCATACCGTCTCCCATGGCAATCGTGGTCTGTTCTGAATGAGCGACTATGTCTCCTGCGGCCCAGACGTTCTCGACACTGGTCATTTTTGTCCGCGGATCGACTAGGACATGTTTGTTTTTATGAAGGTCGACGCCAAGCTGTTGTGCAAGTTGGGACTTCACTTCATTCCCGCCGAAGGCTATGAAGCCGCGCTCTGAGGTCAGCTCCTCACCATTCCCGAGCAAAACTCCTCTGAAGTCAGGGCCATCTGCCAGCACTTTTTCAATCGGCCCTTCAACATACTTAATGCCTTTATCCTTTAATGCGGACAGTTTTTCCTCATCCACTTCTTTGTTTTCATGATTGACATAGGTGAGTTTGCTCGTAAAATAACTCAGGGTCAGTGCCATGTTCGCACCAGGATTGCCGGAACCCATCACGATTGTGGATTTGTCTTTCACTTCATGGCCATCGCAATCCGGACAGATGTACACGCTGATTCCAAGCGTTGGCATCAATTCTGGAAATGGAGGAATCCGATCCATGACGCCCGTGGCCAGCAGCAATGTCTTCGCCTTGTATGTGCTGCCGTTCTCCGCCTGGATTTCGTACCCATTCGCTATCCTTTGAGCTTTCTCCGCCTTGCCAATCACGAATTCCACACCATATTGTGCAGCCTGCTTACGGCCTATTTCTCTTAAGTAAGGTCCGCTTACTCCATCAGGATAGCCAAGTATATTATGGTAGCTCTGGCAAATCGCTGACCGGCCATCACCTGCATCCAGAACCATCACATTATGATCGTATCGCCCAAGCTGGATCGCCGCCTGCAGCCCGGCAATTCCGCCCCCTACTATAAGGCAATCATACATACCGATTCACCGCCTTTTTAAAAGTGTCATAATAGCATGTTTCCCTTTTTGAAGGTGGTGTAATCCGGTTTATTATGATTGAAAATGCCCATGAAGTTTTCTCAATTTTTCTATAAACACTAGTTTTGTCGAACACCCTTAAATTACTACTTAAGCACTATGATATCAGTTATAATAAAAGCGAGGTGGATAATAATGACAAATACTGTCGCGAAAAAAACAAGATTACTGCTTTATGTAGTTTTAGCCTCTTTGATTTTAGCAACGAATTTCATTCTTTACCGTACGTCGATGTTCGGGCCGGTACCTGAAGGCGCTGTCATCGGTTCACTGCTGGACCTGTTGATTATTTTGCCTCTCTTAACCTACTTCATGATCATCCGCAAAAGATATTCACTTAAATATATGGGAGTCGTCATCTTGGCTGGCTTTGCTGCCGCTTACTTCACTGTTCCGCAGCAGCATCTAGCGGATTACCCCTTCCTTCCCTATCTTTTATTGGTTTCGGAAGGCGCATTCCTGTTGTTTGAGCTATATATAGCCTACACCGTCATCACAAGGCTTCCAAGATTGCTAAAAGAGTACAAAACCCTGGCCAGCCGAAATTCATTTTTCCTTTTCAACATTCGAAAAGCTGTAGAAACGAGCTTACCGGACAACACTGCCGCAAAAATCCTTGTCACTGAATTTTCCATGTTCCATTACTCTCTCTTCTCCTGGAAAAAGAAAGTGAAGATTGATCACGGCATTGCTTTTACCTACGATAAAAAAACAAGCGTGAATGCTGTCTATATCATGATCATCCATGCCATTGCGATTGAATCGGTTGGTCTGCACTACTTCCTGCACAGCTGGAATCCGATTGTTTCCTATATCCTTCTGTTTTTGAACATATACGGCATTCTGTTCATGCTGGCCGAGCTTCAAGCCACACGACTGACTCCATTTTTGCTGACAGAGGACCATTTGTTAATGCAGACAGGATTTTCAA
>NZ_JBIQOE010000022.1:0-4235 GCF_047739415.1 Mesobacillus sp.
CCTTGTCGTTAAGGCGAATGTCGGGGATGTCAGCAAAATCAAAGCAATGTTCGAACAAATCGAAGCGGAATTCGGACGGCTCGATATCTTCGTTAACAATGCAGCTTCAGGCGTGCTGCGACCGGCGATGGAGCTTGAGGAATCACATTGGGATTGGACGATGAACATCAATAGTAAAGCGCTATTGTTCTGTGCCCAGGAAGCGGCGAAATTGATGGAAAGGAATGGCGGCGGTAAAATTGTCAGCATCAGTTCACTGGGCTCGATTCGATACTTGGAGAACTATACAACTGTAGGGGTTTCCAAGGCAGCCCTGGAAGCATTGACACGTTATCTAGCTGTCGAGCTTGCGCGGAAGAATATCGTTGTCAACGCCGTATCTGGCGGGGCGGTCGATACAGAGGCACTGACGCACTTCCCTAATAGAGAGGAACTCCTAGCAGAGGCTAGAGAGAAGACACCCGCTGGAAGAATGGTTGAAATCGACGATATGATCAATGCCATCATGTTCCTGCTGAAGGATGAATCCAGCATGATCCGCGGACAGACAATCATCGTCGACGGGGGCATCTCTTTGTTGGTATAAGATGAATCTTACTGGATGAATTTGGTATTAAAAAATCGGATAGCACCTTCCGCGGATGGTTAATCTATTATTCGTGGAGGTGATAAACGATGGCAAAACAACCTAACCAATCTCAAGCTGGAACTAACATTCAGCAGGTGAGACAACAAAACGCGCAATCTGCTCAAGGCGGACAAGGCCAATACGGTACTGAATTCGCTAGCGAAACAAACGCTCAAGAAGTACGCAAGCAAAACCAGCAAGCTGAAGCTCGCAAAGGCCAAAACTCTGGCCAACAGAGCTAATATCACCTTAATGGAAGGCACTCTAATTCGCAGAGTGCCTTTTCCTTTGTTGCCTAATTTCCAAAAGAGGCGAATGCTGCAACCAGAACCGTAAATTTTGATTATCCACCATTCGACAAAGGTTCCAATTCCTCTACATAACTAGTCAAAGGAATTCCATCCCCACCCAAGAATACATTTAAAAGATAAATTTTACAGGCGGTGGAAAAGCATGGATAAATTTAACGAATTGGTTTCTACACAAATGCAAACGATGGAAAAGCTTCTATATCTGCAGTCTGAATTGGAAAGGTGCCAGGAGATTGAAAAGCAGCTGGATGCCCTTAAGCAAAGTGCTGAATTAGAAGATCTTCGCATGGAAATTGACCGGAAAAAGCAGGACCTGAAGGAAATCCACCAGATGTTCGAAAAGCAGACGGAGGAAGTCATCCATACGTATCAACAGCTTGCCGTCAGTTATCGTTAAAAGTGGTTCCTGCAAATCATTGAAATATAAAAAAGTGAATTTTTATAAAAATTTAGGCAAATTTATTGGGCGATCGAGGAAATCGGTGGCTCTTTTGTTTTAAATTCTCTCGTTAACCGTTATAATAATAAAAAATAGGAATCGTTCTTTGTTGCCTTTTGTCGTTTTGAAGAATTTAGATAAATATACATTAATAGGTTGCAAAGTTTCCGGGAAAGGAAAGTAGGGGAGAAGAACATGGGCGTACCCACAGAAGGTGAACCGATCCAAATCCATAGTTATAAGCATAATGGGCACATCCATCGAGTCTGGGAAGAAACTACCGTCTTAAAAGGAACGCAAAATCTTGTGATTGGCGGGAATGATCGGACAGTCGTAACTGAGTCAGACGGCAGAACTTGGATTACGAGAGAGCCTGCAATCTGTTACTTCCACTCTCAGCTATGGTTCAACGTTATTGGAATGATTCGGGAAGATGGCGTGTATTACTACTGCAATATTAGTTCTCCATTTATTTTTGATGGGGAAGCGCTGAAATATATTGACTATGATCTCGATATTAAAGTTTTTCCTGATATGACGTTTAATCTGCTCGATGAAGATGAATATGAACGCCATCGAAAAGAAATGCAATACCCTGATGTGATCGATAAGATTTTGAAATACAATGTTGAAAAGCTCAAACGGTGGATCAGGCAGAGGAAGGGCCCATTTGCACCGGATTTCATCGACATTTATTATGAACGGTATTTAACATATCGTCGTTAACCATACAGGGTAGACAAGCTTCAGCCTGTTGATTGATTCAACAGGTTTTTGTTTCGTCAACAGCACGGCAAGGCAAGGTAAGGCTCCATAAGGGGGAACTATAAATTGGGCAGCATCCGAAGATACTTAAAATTCGTCAAACCATATAGGCTGCAAATCATAGGAACAATCATCATCGGCATCCTTAAATTTGCGATTCCATTGTTAATTCCACTTTTAATCAAATTTGTCCTAGATGATGTCATCGGGAATGATGAACTGGACAAGGATGAAAAAATAGACAAACTGTTTTGGGTAATGGGCGTAATGATTGTTGTTTTTGTCGTGCTCAGACCGCCTATTGAATACTATCGTCAATATTTTGCCCAGTGGACAGCGAGCAAAATCCTATATGACATAAGAGACAGACTGTTTACCCATATGCAGAGGCTCAGCTACAAATATTACTCCAATACGAGAGCGGGAGAGGTCATCTCAAGGATGATCAATGATGTCGAGCAAACAAAGACATTCGTTGTTACTGGACTGATGAATCTGTGGCTAGACGTTGCTACGATTATGATAGCAGCTGCTATCATGTTTTCGATGGATGTCCAGCTTACATTTGTCTCACTGATCCTGTTTCCTTTCTACGCTTTTTCGGTAAAATTTTTCTTCGGGAACCTTCGGAAGCTTACGAGGGAACGGTCACAGGCACTTGCGGGGGTACAAAGCTATTTGCATGAGAGAGTGGCTGGAATCTCTGTCATCAAAAGCTTTGCGATTGAGGATTATGAACAAACACAATTTGACCGGCAGAATAAAAACTTTTTAACAAAAGCGCTTGAGCATACAAGCTGGAACGCAAAAGCATTTGCGGTAGTCAATACGATTACTGATATAGCGCCTCTGCTTGTTATTGGCTTTTCCGGTTACCAGGTCCTTCAAGACAATCTCACCATCGGGGAAATGGCCGCTTTCATCGCTTATATCGACAGACTTTATAACCCTCTGCGCAGGCTGGTGAATTCCTCGACCACATTGACTCAGGCGATTGCATCAATGGACCGAGTTTTCGAGTTCATGGATGAAAAATACGATATCAAGGATTCTCCTGACGCGGTGGAACTGAAAAAAGTACATGGGGATATTTCTTTTAGAAATGTAAGCTTCTCTTATGAGGAAGACGGAGAGACGGTACTGAAGAATTTGAATATACAGGTAAAAAAGGGAGAAACAATTGCCCTGGTTGGAATGAGCGGAGGCGGAAAATCTTCGTTTGTCAGCCTGATTCCAAGATTCTTCGATGTTACCGATGGTGAAATCCTCCTTGATGGGAAGGACATCCGGTCGTTCAAGGTCCGTTCCCTGCGCGATAAAATCGGTATGGTTGCGCAGGATAATATTTTGTTCAGTGAATCGGTCAAATCGAATATCCTGTTAGGCAGGCCGGAAGCAAGTGATGAGGAAGTCATTCAAGCGGCCAAGGCTGCAAATGCTCATGATTTTATTATGAATTTGCCAGAAGGCTATGATACAAAAGTTGGGGAAAGGGGAGTCAAGCTTTCCGGGGGCCAAAAACAGCGTGTTGCCATCGCGCGTGTGTTCCTGAAGAATCCGCCTATTCTGATTCTTGACGAAGCAACATCAGCGCTTGATCTTGAGAGTGAGCATCTTATTCAGGAAGCGATAGAAAAGCTGGCAAAAGACAGGACAACATTCGTTGTAGCCCACCGTTTATCCACGATTACACATGCCGACAGGATTGTCCTGATTGAGCATGGTGAAATCGTCGAGGACGGCAGCCATGATGAATTGATGGCAAAGCAGGGTGGCTATCACAGACTCTTCCAGGTCCAGCAGCTCGAAAGTTAAATAATCTACAAGAAACCGAGGCATTATGCTTCGGTTTTTATTTTGCCTATATTCACACACCGATTCCTGGAGATTGTCCCGGAATTTTTTTTAAACAAAACTTTTATCTCAAGAAAATCTTCACATTTCTAAAGTGTCATAATTTATCAGCTTTTGACATACAAATAGTACCAAGTGCCTAAGACTATTAAGAATTATTATTATATTTAAATAATTAAGAAAAATCAGTGGACTATCTCGGTGCATTTAATATAAAATGTTTTACACAGACATAAGT